>JBBQQS010000531.1:0-3649 GCA_038215525.1 Bryobacterales bacterium | reverse complement strand
GTCAACCAGCCGGTATCGGACTTCAACTTGGCTTCCGATTCGGCTCGCCACTTCGCGATGGAGGCGGTATAGTCCTTTATACTCAGGGGGTCGGGCAAACATATGTTTACGAGAAACACCGCAATCCATATCGGCTTCATGGTGATTCCAATTATAGCGCTTCAGGACGAGGCCGTGAAGGAGCCGCCGAAGTCTTTGGCGGAGGTCGAAACGCGGATTGACCGGGTCTCGGCGAAGCACCTGTTTACGGAAGGCCCAGTCTGGGTTCCAGAAGGTTACCTGCTCTTTAGCGACGTGCCGCGCAATCTGGTGCAGAAGTTCGTGCCCGGCAAGGGCAGCACGATTTGGCGCGAGAAATCGAACGGCGCGAGCGGCCACGCGTTGGACCCCGAAGGGAACCTGTACTCTTGCGAAAGCCGGAGCCGCCGGGTGGTGCGGACTAACATGAAGACCGGCGCCCAGGAGACGCTGGTCGAGCGGTACGAAGGCAAACGCTTCAACGCCCCGAATGATATCTGCGTCCGTAAGGACCACAACGTTTATTTTACTGACCCGGCCTTTGGCCAACAAAGCGACACGCGCGAACTCGACTTTTACGGTATCTACCGGATTAGTCCGAAGAACGAATTAAGCCTGGTGGCGAAGTCAGTGGGACGGCCGAATGGCATTACGCTTTCGCCCAATGGCCGGCTGCTCTATGTGAGTAACTCCGATGAGCGTTCCATCCTGGTCTTCGATGTCGACAAGGCCGGCGTCGCGACCAACGAGCGCATCTTCGTCAGCGGCATCACCGGGCCACCGGACGGTATCCGGACCGACGAGAAAGGCAATGTCTATGTGGCCTGCGAAGACATTTCGATTTACTCAAGCCAAGGCAAGTTACTCAAGAGCATCAAGACGCCGGAGCCGCCGCATAACTTGGCCTTTGGCGATTCGGATCTCATGACGCTTTACATCACCGGCTATACGAGCGTCTACCGGGTGCGATTGCCAATCAAAGGGGCCACTTACTAAAGCCGACGTGACTGAACTCGACCAAAACCGTTATTCCCGCCAAATCCTCTTCCCGGGCATTGGCCGCGAAGGGCAGGAGAAGTTACTCGCGGCGCACGTCACTATCGTGGGCTGCGGCGCGCTGGGCACTTACCATGCCGCGGCGCTGGCTCGCGCCGGAGTGGGCACTTTGCGGATTATCGACCGCGATTCGATCGAAGCGTCGAACTTACAACGGCAATGGCTCTTCACCGAGGAGGACGCGCGGCAAGGCTTACCCAAGGCGATCGCCGCGCACCAGGCCATTGCCCGCATGAACTCCGGCATTCAGGTAGAAGCCGAGGCCGTCGATCTGACACCGGCCAACGCGAGCGACTTACTCAGCGGCACCGACTTATTGCTCGACGGCACCGATAACTTCGAAACGCGCTATTTACTCAACGACTTCGCCATCGCGAATCACTTGCCCTGGATCTACGGCGCGGCCGTGGGCAGTTACGGGCTTACGATGCCGGTGATTCCCGGCCGCACGGCTTGCCTGGCCTGTGTCTATCCCGAACCTCCGGGCGGCGCGCAGGAGACTTGCGAGACGGCGGGCGTGCTGTCCGCCATCACCACTGCGGTGGGTGCCCTGCAAGTCGCCGCGGCGATGAAGATTCTGGTGGGCCAAGAGCCCTTCTTGGGACTCACGACAATCGACGTCTGGAGCGGCGGCATCCGCCAAACCGCGCCCCCGGCTCCGGACCCCGCCTGTCTCTGCTGCGGCCAACTTCGGTTCGTGCATCTGGCCGGCGAACGGCGCAAGCCAATTTCACTCTGCGGCCGCAACGCGGTGCAAATTCATGAGCGGCAAAGGCCGCTGGACTTGGTCGCGTTGGGGAAGACGCTGGAGCCCCTGGGCCAGGTCCGGGCCAATGAGTTTGCCCTGCGCTTCTTCCTCGACCCTTACGAGATGACAATCTTCCCAGACGGCCGGGCCATCATCAAGGGCACGCAGGACATGGCCATTGCCCGGTCACTGTACGCACGTTACATCGGCGGCTAACAGCCGAGTTGACGAAACGAACCCGGGAGTTATTGATTCTATTGGGTCAGCGCCGCAGCGTATCGGCTTGCCGCTGAGAACAAGATCACACCCTGGTCCCTCAATAACAGGATAGCAGGGGCAATATAGGGTTACCCCTTTAAGTGGCTGAGGGAAAAGTGCGAAATGGCTGTGACCGGGCTTCCGAGTGCGCAGGCAGTTGGGGCCGACGATGCCGCGCGTTCGTGGTGCAGAGGACGCCACGAGGCTGCCGAAAAGTGCGTTTTTCGGTCCGAAACACGTTTTCCGATTGCACTTAAGTCAATCTTTTTTATATGGTTGCGGCGAATCCCAGGGATGCGAGTGGGTGGCCCCGCTCAGCCGGCCGGCCCCGTTCAGCCCGGCCCCGTTAAGCCAACAGCACTATCTTCTCGGTGGCTCGGCGAGTTGCACCGGCGCGAAGCTTTAGAATGCTTCCAGGTTCACCATCTTCGCAATCCCGGACCAGCGATGACTTGCTCTCAGCTTTTTGCACACGACGAAGCGCAGATAGAACATCATGGAGGGGTCGCGTTGTTCGATCGCTTTCTCGGCCCAGTCCGCCCCCTTATCGACGTCGCCACACAGGAGGTGAAAAAGGGCATGCGCACGGGCATCCCCGGCCTTTTCTCCCGTACCCAATGCTTGCACCAGCGCCTGCGATTGGGATTCCTCTCCACTCCGTTTCAACAAGGCGGCAAACACCGCAATCGTATCGGGAAACCACGGCCCGCTGACATAGGATCTCCTCGCGGACTCGAGAGCCTCCTGAAGCTCACCCCGGTCAGCTTGAATCATAGCTAGCGACACGCGAGCCGCTACCTGATTCTCGTCAAGTTCGAGCACCTTTTCTAACTGCTGCCGGGCCTCCACATCCCGGCCAGCCGCTTGCAGGTAGGCGTGCAGGTTCATCCGCGGCCAAACCTCAAGCGGGTCTTGTTGAACCGCACGTTCGGCGATTTCGACCGCGCGCCCGGCATTGCCTCGCAGGAATTGCACCCCCCCGTATATCGGCCGCAGCAGCACGGAACTCGCCTGTTTCGCCATCGGAAACTCGAAGTGATACTCTGCCGCTGCCCAATCCAGGTCGTAGAAAGCGGCGATGTAGCCCAGGAGAGCGTGCGCCTCTGGGAGCGATGGATCCATCTGAAGTGCGTCGTGAACCGCCGCGCGCGCCGGTGGTACGGCCTCCCGTGCCAGGCAGCGGCCAAAATGTGCCAGATCAATCCAGTAGTGCCCTAATGCAGCGTGGGCCAAGGCGAATTCTGGATCAAGCGCGATCGCCGACTCATAAAATCCCTTGGCTATCTCCATCGACTGCGGCGTCACTTTCGCGTCGTAATACTTGGCCTTGAGATACGCCTCATACGCCGGCAACTTCGGCTCGTAGCGTTTGTGCGCCGCCCCGGCTGGTAATAGCTTGATCCGCAGACCGCCGGTAATGGCCGCTGAGATCTCGTCCTGCACGGCAAACACATCGCTCAATTCGCGGTCATAGCGCTCAGACCACAAGTGCGACCCATCGGCTGCCCGGATCAACTGCGCCGTTACGCGGAGGCGGCTGCCGGCACGACGGACGCTGCCCTCCAGAAT
>JBBQQS010000530.1:0-3650 GCA_038215525.1 Bryobacterales bacterium | reverse complement strand
CGCAATCTGGTCGCGGAAAGCCATTTTTATGGCGATCTCGCTGTGTATTGGGCTCTACACTTACACCAAAGTCGGCGGATCGAGCGAACAATACACGGTGGCCGGCAAGTCGATGCCGTTCATCGTGATCGGAACTGCGCTCGCCGCCCAAGCCATCGATGGCAACGCGACCTTAGGCAACGCGTCACTCACCTATTCCACCGGCTTCTGGGCCGGCGCGGTGATTCCTTTAGGCCTCGCGGCCAGCTTGTTCATTGTCGGCAAGTTTCTCGCCGGGCCCTTGAACGCGATGAATCTAATGACGTTGCCCGAGTTCTTCTACCGCCGTTACGGCCGCAACGCCGAGGCGCTGGCGAGCCTGCTCACCATCGTCTGCTTCATCGTGCTGGTGGCGGGAAATCTCTCCGCCGTGGGCTGGATTCTCTCGGTGGTCACCGGCTTCGACTACCTGCCTTGCCTGCTGATTGGCACCACCCTGATCTTTTTGTACACGATCGCCGGCGGTCTGCACGCGGCCATTTGGACTGACTTTTTCCAGATCCACGTCGCCATTGTCGGCTTCCTCGCGGCGGCCGCTTTCGTGCTGACGACGCGCGGTTGGAGCTCGATCGTGGCCGCCTTACCGCCCGCCACCCTAAACTTGACACAAATGTCCACGGTGGCCGGCGGTGGGCTCGCCAACTGGGCGAATCTTGTTTCGCTCGCTTTCGGCAACGCCATGGCGCTCGATTTTATGGAGCGCGTCTTCTCGGCGAAGAGCCCGGAGACGGCGCGCAATGGCTGTTATTACGCCGGCGTCTGGACCCTCATCATCGGACTCTGCTCTTCCCTGCTCGGCCTCGCGGCGATCGCGAGCGTTGGCAAAGTCGACGACCCGCGCATGGTGCTGCCCGCCTTCGCTAACGCCTTTCTGCCGTACTGGATCGCCGTGCTGGTCTTCATCGGCATTTTGGGCGCGTCGATGTCGACGGCCAATGGCGCCATGCTGGTGATCGCCGTGGTGATGGCGCGCAACATCTGGCAGCGTTGGAGCACGCAGGAACTCTCTGACACAAAGATGCTCTTCCTTTCGCGCGCGCTAGCCCTACCCACGGCCATCGCCGCCGGCATCATCGCTTATGTCCGGCCAGAGCCAGGGCTACTCTTGGTGGTGGCCTTCGATATCGTCTTTGCCGGCTGCGTCATCCCGCTCTTCCTGGGTGTTTATTGGGCGCGGGCTACCCAAGGCGGCGCGATTGCGAGCATCGTCACCGGGACGGTCGCGCGGGCGATCTGCTACTTTGTGGTGCCGGCTTCACTCGCCGGCCTGGATACGCTGCTGCCCCCGGTGCTCAGCGCCATTGCCTTCTTCACCGTCAGCCTAGCTGCAGTGCCCCTAGCCTCCGGCGTCAGCCGGGGGGTGGCGAGAATAGGGCGGCGGAAGCCTAAGGAATTCATATGCGACACCCATTAACTGAAAACCCGCTTACCCACAAGGCCGCCCGAACCGGCCCTTCACCCCACCGCTCACGCGGTGGGCTAGGTATTTCGCGAATCGTGGATGCAAGGATGGGGGGCGCGGGTTTATGGCGATTGGTGGGCGCGGCTGCCCTGTGCCTAGCTCTTGCTGCCCAAGACGCGCCGCCCCAGAAGAAACGCGCGCCCCGGCCGCCGCTTCCTGGCGTGAAAGAAGTCCAGAAGCCGATCGACGTCCTGAAGCCCGACTTCGTCTTCAGCGTCCCCGGCGTGCCTGATTGGACCACGACTTCCCCCAACGCCATCTGGGTCTCGAATGGCCCCAAGAACTCGATCTCGAAGCTGGACGCCAAGACCAACACCGTCACCGAAACCATCACCGTCGGCATCAAGCCCTGCAGCGGCATCGCCTATGGCTTCGGCAGCCTTTGGGTGCCCAACTGCGGCGACAAGACCGTCTCTCGCGTGGATGTGAAGACCAACCAGGTGGTCGCCACGATCCCGGTCGGCCCGGCCAATTCCGAAGGCGGTATCGCGTGCAGCAAAGACGCGGTTTGGATGGCCACCGGCACCAACGGCGACAAAGTGGCGCGCATCAATCCGAAGACCAACAAGGTGGTCGCCGAAATCACGGTGCCTGAAGGCTCCCACACCACGGATTTTGGCGAAGGCGCCGTCTGGGTCACTAACAGCAAGGGCAAGGTGGTGACGCGGATCGACCCGAAGACCAACCAAGTCACCGACACCATCGAAGTGGGCCCCCAGCCGCGCTTCCTCACCGTGGGCGAAGGCTTCGTCTGGACCCTGAACCAGGGCGACGGCACCGTCTCCAAGATCGACCCCAAAACGCGCAAGACCATCGCCACCATAACGGTCGGCATCCCTGGCGGCGGCGGCGAGATCTCGGCCGGCGGCGGCGCCGTCTGGGTAACCGTCTTTCAGATTCCGCTCACCCGCATTGACGCCAAGACCGATAAGGTCACCCATCAATTCGCCGGACCCGGCGGCGACGCCGTCATCTTCGCCCACGGCTCGGTGTGGCTCTCGAACCTTCGCCAGCAAAACATCTGGCGTCTCGATCCCGCTAAAATTACGGGACCATAAACTTATGCAAGACCAAATCCTCTGGGAAGAGGAACTCCATGGCGGCCAGACTTGGTCGCAGGTGCTCGAACGCGGCATGAGCCTTCGCTTCACTGACCTTGAAGGCGGCGCCAACGTGAGTTGCCTTTTCTACAACGCGCTCGAGCCTACTGAGCGCTACAACATGCCGGACACCTTGAAGGCGCAGCACATCGCCCGGCTCACCAAGGGCTTCGTCCTCTACTCCGACATGGGCCGCATTCTCTGCTCGATGACCGATGACACCGTCGGCTGGCACGATCCGTTGGGCGGCACTTTGTCCGCCGAACACGTGAAAGCCAAGTACGGCGAAAAGCCCTACCAGCAGCATCGCAACGACTGGACGCAGGCCGCCCGCGAAGGCCTCATCCTGGAGCTAGCCAAATACTCGCTCTCCGTACGCGACCTCACCCCCACCTTGAACCTCTTCAGCAAAGTGCAGGTGAATGAGCTCGGGCAGATGCAGTACATCCCCGGCAACTCAAAGGCCGGCGACCGGGTGGAGTTGCGCGCCGAGATGAAGGTGCTGGTGCTCGCAAGCGCCAACCATCATCCGCTCGAGCCCGGCAACGTCTACGCGCCCAAGCCCGTAAAGGTCGCCATGAAGCGCGTCGCTGCACCCGCCGCCGACGACCCCTGCCGCCTCTCACGCCCCGAGAACGGGCGCGGATTTACCCTCACCGAAAGGTACGCGCAATGAGCTACGAAACCATCGTCCTCGCCGGCGACGGCTGGGCCCAAGTGCTCAAGCAAGGCCAACACCTGCGCATCATCGACCTTGAAGGCAACCAGGCCGTCGACACGCTTTTCTATAACGCCCACGACCACGCCGACCACTACTCCGCCGTCAACACCATCGCCACCCAAGGCAACATCTACTTAACCACCGGCAGCAAGCTGCTCTCGGACGCCGGCAACGTCCTGGTGACCGTCGTCGACGACACCTGCGGCCGTCACGATACCCTCGGCGGCGCCTGCTCGCAGGAGAGCAACATGGTCCGCTACGACATCGGCAAACGCTACATGCACGCCTGCCGCCAGACGTTCCTCAAGTACGGAATGCAACACGGATT
>JBBQQS010000529.1:0-3655 GCA_038215525.1 Bryobacterales bacterium | reverse complement strand
CCTCTCCTCAAGAAACGCTGCGTCGGCTGCCACGGCCCGGCCAATGCCAACAGCGGCCTGCGCGTCGACTCGGCCGCCGCCCTCCTCGAAGGTGGCTACACCGGCCCCGTCATCGTCCCCGGCAAAAGCTCGGCCAGCGCCCTGATCGAACGTGTCACCTCCACCAAATCCAACTTCCAAATGCCCCCCATGGGCGCCCGCCTGGCGGCTGCCGAAGTGGCGGCCTTGCGCGAGTGGATCGACGCCGGCGCTAAACATACTGAAGCCGCCCCTGTCAGCGCCGCCGCGCCTAAGAAAGCCAAGCATTGGGCCTTCGAAGCGCTCTCCCGGCCCTCGGCACCATCCGCCCAGGGCGCACGCAACCCCATCGACAACTTCGTCTTCGCCCGCCTCGCCAAAGAAGGCGTCGCCCCATCGCCCGAAGCGCCCAAAGCCACCTTACTCCGCCGCCTTTCGCTTGACCTCCGCGGACTCCCCCCCACCCCCCAGGAACTCCAGGAATTCCTCGCCGACACCCGCCCCGAAGCCTACGAACGCGCCGTCGATCGCTTCCTCGCCTCACCTCGATATGGCGAGCGCTTCGCCCGCCCCTGGCTCGACCTCGCCCGTTACGCCGACTCTGACGGCTTCGAAAAAGACCTCGTCCGCCCCTGGGCCTGGCGCTATCGCCAATGGGTGATCGACGCCTTAAACGCCGACCTGCCCTTCGACCGTTTCACCGTCGAGCAACTCGCCGGCGATTTACTGCCCAATGCCACCGTCGAGCAGCGCGTCGCTACCGGCTTTAACCGCATGACGCTTTACAACCGCGAAGCCGGCGTCTCCCGCCAAGAGGATCGCTTCGAGCAAACCGTTAACCGCGCCAACACCATCTCCACCACCTGGATGGGGCTCACCGCCGGCTGTGCCCAATGCCACGACCATAAATACGACCCCATATCGCAACGTGAATACTATCAACTCTTCGCCGTCATGGACTCCGCACAGCACGAGGACATCGACGCTCCCATGCCCGGTGAACTCGGCCCCTATTTACGCGCCAAACCCACTTACGATAAAAAACGCGCCGACTTACTCGCCGAATACAATATCTCTACTCTCCAAGCCGCCTTCGAAACCGAGTTGATCAAGGCCATCCGCAAGCCCGGCGATAACCTCGAATGGGATTTCTGGGTCACCTCCTGCACCGCCATGGTAGAGCGTTGCCAGCAACTGTGGCTCACTGCCCCGAACGAGCGCGCCCCCCGTCAGGCCGAGATGCTCACCGATTACTTCATCGCCAACGTTGGGCCCGATCTGCCGCGCGACACCGCTCAACTCGACAAGATCAAAGCGCTGCGCGGCAAACTCAACGAGCTAAAGGCCCCGCTGCCCCGCTTCACCCAAGCCTATGTGATGGCCGCTGACCCCAAAGCCGCGCCCACCCACATCGCCATCAAAGGCGACTTCAAACGTCCAGGGGTTGCGGTACAGCCCGGCACCCTCGCCGTCCTGCCGCCCTTCAACCCGGGCACTGAACCTCCCCGGCTTGCCTTCGCCAAGTGGCTCACCAGCGCGGAGAATCCACTTACTCCGCGCGTCATTGCCAACCGCGCCTGGCAGGAACTCTTCGGCCGCGGCATCGTGAAAACTTCTGAGGACTTCGGCACTCAAGGTGACCGCCCCACCCACCCCGAGTTACTCGATTGGCTTGCGGTGGAGTTACGCGAAGGCGGCTGGAGCTTGAAGCACCTACACAAGACCATCGTGATGTCGGCCACTTACCGGCAAAGCTCGAACACCCGCCCCGAACTGAAAGATCGCGACCCCGAGAATACCTGGCTCGCTCATCAGAATCGCCTCCGTTTGCCCGCCGAACTGATCCGCGATAGTGCCCTCGCCGCCAGCGGCCTCCTGACTCCTACCCTGGGCGGACCCAGCGTCATGCCGCCCCAACCCGCCAGCGTTACCGCCCTGGGCTATGGCAGTCGCAAGTGGGAAGAAAGCCAAGGGCCGGACCGTTATCGCCGCGGGCTGTATATTCACTTCCAACGCACCACGCCCTACGCCCAACTCATGACCTTCGACGCCCCGGATTCTAACGTCTCCTGCGCACGCCGCCGGCCTTCGAATACGCCGCTGCAAAGCCTGAACTTACTCAACGACCCGGTCTTCTTCGAAGCTGCCCAAGCTTTGGCGGTTCGTGCCGATCGCGAAGCCCCGAAGGATCAACGGCTCGACTATGCCTTCCAATTGGCTCTGGGCCGCCTGGCGACTCCCATCGAGCGCGAACGCCTGGCGAAGTACTTAGACGCGCAAACCAACTTAGTCACCAAAGAAAACTCCGCAGCCACCTTGCTACCGGCTGAACCCTTGCTAGCCCCCTGGGTCGGCCTCAGCCGTGTGCTACTCAACTTAGACGAATTCATGACCCGGGAATAACTCCATATGCAAGATCTACTATCCATCAACGCCCGGCGTCGCTTCTTACAGACCTTGGGCGGCGGTATCGGCACCATGGCCCTCGGCGACTTACTCGCCGCCGACACCGATCCTCTCTCGCCCAAGCAGCCCCACTTCCCGGCTAAGGCCAAGAGCGTCATCTTCATGTTCATGGAGGGGGGCCCGAGCCAATACGACCTCTTCGATCCCAAGCCCGAGTTACAAAAATGGCATGGTAAACCGCTGCCCGAGTCGCTGACGAAGCAGATGCAATTGGCGTTTATTAAGCCGAATGCCGCCGTACTGGCGAGTCCGCGGGTCTTCACGAAGCATGGGCAGTCAGGTACCGAATTCTCCGATTGGATCCCCCACACCGCCTCCTGCGCCGATGACATTTGCCTGGTCCGCTCCATGCACACCGATGCCTTCAATCACCATCCCGGCCAGTTACTCATGTTCACCGGCTCCACCCAAATCGGCCGCCCGACTTTAGGCGCGTGGAGCGTATATGGCCTGGGTTCGGAATCGAAGAACTTACCGGGCTTCGTCGTGCTTACTTCTGGCGCCGGCACCTCCGGCGGCGCGACGAACTTCTCTTCGGGCTTCCTGCCCTCCACTTACCAGGGCACGCCCCTGCGCTCCGGTGGCGACCCCATCTTGTATCTCTCGAATCCGCCCGGCGTCTCAAAGGACATGCAGCGCGCGGGGCTCGACGCCATGCGCGACCTGAACCAGCAACGGCTGACTCAAACCGGTGACGCCGAAATCGCCTCGCGGATGGCTAACTATGAGCTCGCCTACCGCATGCAGTCCTCGGCGCCAGAGATGAGCGACCTTTCGCAGGAATCGAAAGAAACGCTCGACCTCTACGGCGTAGGCCAAGCGCCGACCGATCAATTCGGGCGCAATTGTCTGATGGCCCGCCGGTTGGTGCAGCGCGGCGTGCGATTCATCCTGATCATGCACGCCAGTTGGGACGACCACACGAAGCTCAACATCAACCTCAAGAAGAACTGCGACATTACCGATCGGCCCACGGCCGCGCTACTCAAGGACCTGAAGCGCAACGGCCTGCTCGATTCAACCATGGTCGTCTGGGGCGGCGAGTTTGGCTAACTGCCGCAAGGCTTGTGACGTCTGCCGCGTCGCCCGAGCTTCGAGCGTCCGGCCGACCAGGATGAGGGCGATGATCGTGATGGCGGCTTCGAAGTAGAGGTCATGCCCGCCGCGGAAG
>JBBQQS010000528.1:0-3657 GCA_038215525.1 Bryobacterales bacterium | reverse complement strand
CAGGAGATTCAGGCTTTGATCGAGGGCAAGACGTTGCCGGACCAAGGGTCGATCTTAGTAGGGACCAAAGGCGTGATGCTCATTCCGCACGTCGCCTTCCCGGCGCTTTTTCCGCAAGCGGACTTCCGCGATTTCAAGCTTCCAGAGATCGCCAAACAGGACCATTACCACCAGTTTGTGAATGCCATTCAGGGGCAGGGCTCAACGTCTACCGCCTTTAGTTACTCTGGACCGTTAAGCGAGACCGTGTTACTCGGCAGCTTGGCGACCCGTTTTCCGAAGACAACCCTCGAGTGGGATTCGGCGAAGTTACGCTTCCCAAATCAGCCAGCGGCAAACCTATTTCTGAAGCGAAGATACCGCGCCGATTGGAAGGTAAAAGGCCTCTAAGCTATAACCTGTAACTGCCTGATTCGGTCGCCTCGAACTAAATACTCATTTTGAGCCCGCCGCGTGACGGACCGACAGGGGGAAGAAGGCACTGCTGGAACGCGGGCGCGCCTCAAAGCCGCGTCGTGCACCTTGCCGCACACTGCTTGCTACACCTAGAAAACTTCCGGCGACATTCAATGGGGATTGCGCCATGCCCAAGGTAGACGGCTTGAACTGCGTCATCAAGTCGGCGCACCTATGATTCTCGACGTGGTCGCCTGACGGGCCTCTGGCTTATTTAGCCGGCGTCACCAAAGCATCCTGCCGAATACACCACCCGGCGTCGCAAGCCCGCCAACCCTCCCCATCGCGCGCCATCTTCAACGATGTGGGTAGCTCCGCCGCCGTCGCCCAACGCTTCCGCGACTTACGAAAGTCTACTTGCGACTGATAGTAACTCTGCAGCCGCTGCCGCGCCGCTTGTGACCCATCCGGCCGAAATTCGCCCCCGCTAAACTGCACGTAACCCCAATGCTCCGGTAAGTGCATATTCACCTTCCCCTGCGGTGACCAGACCCAGTTATCTTCCTTCTTCCCCTTCACCCGCCGGTACTTACCCGCCACTAACTCGTGGATCCACTCGACGCGCGAGAAATTCACGCGCCACTGGTCGCCTTTCCGCGGCGGCAGGGTCATCCGCGCCCGGATGCCAAAGGCCGCCCAAGGGATGGCGATCTCCACGCTCCACCCGTTGTCCATATCGCGCGGATCATTCAAGGTCCCGCGCACCGATACCGCCGTTCGTAAGCCGGGAATCTCCCAGCCGTTGTCCGCGCTACCGCCGTCCTTGTAGGGTTTTGGCAGAAATAAGTCCCAGCCGGTGTTCAGGGCATTCATTTCAAATTCGAAATACTCGTGGCTATCGCCATTCGGGTCGACAAAGACCTCAAAGTCATTGTCATGAAAAATCACCGCATCGTGCTGGGTAAGCGTGCCCCAGACGTGCGGCTCCGCTAACTCGGCCGCAATATAGAAATACTGCGCATCCCACATCATCTTAGCCCGGGTGCGGAAGCGGGGCTTCGGCTTCGCCGCGCCTTCGATATCGACAAAGTCACGAGTCCACGGTGCTTGCTTCCACTGGTCATCGATCACACCGTCGATGTTCACCGGCGCTGAGGAACGCGGACTCACATAAGTCTCCGCCGCCAAGGCCACTAACAATAACCACATACTCTACCCCCACAATTGGCGCGACTTCGCCTTCCGCGCCAACCCTTTCATGATTCGCTCTAAGCCTGTGCCGAAGGGCTGATCGGTCGTCAGGTAAGTCCAGGTCGCGCCGCGCCGCGCCGGTGCCTCCATCGAAGCTTCTAACTCGACTTGGTCCCACAACGAAGTAAATAATTGATCTACGGTGCGCAGATACTCGCTCAATGGATCGCGCCCGCCCAGATTTAGCCACGCAAAGCCCGTCTTTAGCTCCGCGATCTCTTCGAGAAAACAGGCCCAAGCCTCATCAATTGCCGCCAGGCGACCCAGATGCTCGGGCGAATCGAGTAACTCCTCCCGAGCCGCTAATACCGCATGGCGCTGACCTTCGAGCACGCGTTCGTACTTATCCAGGAAGATCCGCGCATCCAAATGCTGCCCCTCGGCTCGGCGCTGCAACATACTGACATCTTCCACCGTCCGAATCCGTTCATCGTCATCGCGAAAGCGCCGCACTAAGTCATCTTCGAGCGAGACAAAAAAGCGCGAACTCCCCGGATCGCCCTGTCGCCCTGCGCGGCCCCGCAACTGATAGTCAATGCGCCGCGAAGCATGACGGCATGTCCCGATGACATGCAAGCCACCTAGCGAAGCCACCCCGTCACCCAAGATGATGTCCACGCCACGCCCGGCCATATTCGTCGAAACGGTCACCGCTCCGCGCTGCCCGGCTTGGGCAATGAGCGCTGCCTCCGTCGCCTCATGCCGTGCATTCAATATCTGGTGCGGCACGTCGGACAAGCAAGCGCTCAGTTGTTCGGAAGCCTCCACCGAGTCGGTGCCCACCAGCACGGGCCTACCCGTTGCATGCGCGGCGCGGACCTCGGCGATGATGGCCGCCAATTTCTCGTCCCGCGTCTCGTAGAGCCGATCCGGAAAGTCCTGCCGGATCATCGGCCGGTGCGTCGGCAGAATCTCCGGCTCCAACTGATACATCCGCGTAAATTCGATGGCCTGGGTGGCGGCGGTGCCCGTCATGCCGCACAGATGGTCATACTGCAGGACGTAATTCTGCAAGGTGATCGACGACAGCACCCGCCCTGGATCGCGAATCGCCAAGCCTTCCTTCTCCTCCAGCGCCGCATGAATCCCCGCCGGCCAACGACGCTCCTGAGCCATGCGGCCCTTAAACTCGTCAATCGGAATCACGCGTCCTTCGTGCACCAGATAGTCGGTATCGCGTGTCAGCAGATAGCGCGCGTGGATGGCATGATAGACGGCCGTGAGCAACGGCATGTTCTCATACACATTGCCCAACAGGTGCTCGATCTCGCCCAGGCCCGCGTCGGTTAGGTGCACATCTGGCTGCAGCGTATTCAAGGTGAAATGCGCGTGCGGCTGCAAGAACCGCACCGCGTGGGCGGCCTTGGTCGCCCGTTCCACCGCACCTTCGGTCTCCCCGGCCAGCACCAACGGAATGCGCGCTTCGTCGATCAGGATCGAGTCGGCCTCGTCAATCAAGGCCGCGTGCAAGCCACGCTGCACGCGCTCGGCGCGGGTGAAAGTGCGGCAATCGCGGAGATGGTCGAAGCCCGCTTCGGTGGCGGCCACGTAGGTGATATCCGCCGTGTAAGCCTCCCGACGCTCCTGCTCGGTGCTCGATTGCCGCACCCACGCCGCCCGCAATCCCAAGTGCCGATACGCGGGGCCCATCCACTCCGCATCGCGCTGCGCCAGGTAATCATTGGCCGTCAGCACATGCACACCAAGGCCAGCCGAAGCCAACACTGCCGCTGCCGGCATAGCCGCCAGCGTCTTGCCCTCGCCCGTCTGCATCTCGACAATCCGGCCCTCCAGCAGCGCCTGCGCACACCGGATCTGGGTCGGGAAAAGGGTATACCCCAACGTCACCCGCGCCGCGTCGACGGCGCGCGAAAAAATATCCTGCATGGAAATGTCCTCTAGTGGGTCTCGTAGGCTACGGGCAAATTGCCGCCGTAACTAACCGACCGGAGGAGGACGCTCAAAATTTGGCTCAGAAAAGCCACCAAAGGTTGGAAAAACGGGAGCCGG
>JBBQQS010000527.1:0-3661 GCA_038215525.1 Bryobacterales bacterium | reverse complement strand
AAGCCGCCCGCCGCTACCAGCGTGTCACCCAGATGGGCAACCATATTCACAACGACCTGCCCAACTACCGCCGCGCCGTCGAACTAGTCCAAAGCGGCATCCTCGGCAAAATTCAACATGTCAACGTCTGGAAGACCTCTGAGACGAAAGGCTTAGGCGCCCCACCCGACGCCGCCCCGCCCGCCGGCTTCGACTACGCCACCTGGCTCGGACCCGCTCCCAAACGCCCATACAATCCCAACCGCAGCCACTATAACTACCGCTACTTCTGGGACTATTCCGGCGGCATGTTCATCGACTTTTGGTGCCACATCACCGATGTCGCCTACTGGGCGCTCGACCTTCAGGCTCCCAAGAGCGTCGTCGCCACCGGCCGGCGCGACCTGCCCGATGACAACGCCGAAACGCCCAACTTCCTCGATCTGGTCTACGAGTACCCGGGCCTCAGTATGACCTGGTCTTTATGCCCGGTCGCCCCGGCCGGCTTCGAGGACCGTGGCATCGGCTGCGTCTTCCAAGGCACCATGGGCAGCCTCTTCGTCGACTACGGCTCGCACCAGCTCTTCGTCAAGGGCAAGCCCGTCACCGACTTCGCCCGGCCCACCCCAACGATTGCCGACTCCCCCGGCCACCTCCGCGAGTTTCTTGACTCCGTCAAGAGCCGTAAATTGACCACCTGCGACGTCGAATACGGCCATCGCCTCACCAAGGCCGGCCTGCTGGGCAATATCGCCTACCGCACCGGCCGCCGCGTCGTTTGGGACGACGCCAAGGAGCAGATCGTAGGCGACGCCAAAGCCAACCAAATGGTGACGCGCCGCTACCGGAAACCCTATAAGCTTTAGTGCTACACTCTGAAGGTCAGTCGAGTGTGGCGAAGTGGCGGAACTGGCAGACGCAGCAGACTCAAAATCTGCCGTACTTAACGTGCGTGTGGGTTCGACCCCCACCTTCGCCACCACCTTCTACTGACTTAACGTGAAGTTCACGTCGATCTGAGTCAACACCTCAACCGCCATCGCCGAAGCCGCCTCCCGTAGCACGCTGATAATCTTCATGTGAGGTAACTTCGGCGCGTACACCGGCACCGGCATCGTGGGCAGGATCGCCAGTTGCTCAATGTGATAAAGCGGCAGAATCACCAGCATCGCGACCACGGCCATCTGCACCGACAATGAGATGAACAGGGGCGAACGCCGGCCAGGCGTATCCAAGGCAAAGGCGGATTCAAACATGGCGAACTCCTTGCGACTTGTCTAGCCCACCGCGTCAGCGGTGTGGGTTATCCAGCTAGACACCAGGAATCCCGCCTAAGTTCCTGCCAAACTTACTCGCCCTTCAAGAAACTCAAAGCCTCACGCAAACGCGCATCATAGGCCGCCAAGGCCCCCACCAAGGCCAGCGCCTGTTGGTTCGCCTCGTCCCACCGGGCAAACTCCGCCGCTTCGCGAATACCCGGCAACGTCTTCGCGCCATAACCCGTAAATTGGCCTGGCGCGGTGATCACGTTCCGATACCAAGTGCGCCCGGGCAAGCCTTCCGGAGGACACAGCGCCCGCTCCGCGAGATACAACGCGACATTAGCTTCGTTCAACTTCGCCCCCGCGCCCGGCTTCGCCATCGCGGTGTCTAATTCGGCCGCAGTCACCTTCAACTTACTCGCCGCCGCCGCAACTCCCTGTAAGTCGAGCTTACCCCGCGCGCCCGGCAACAGGGCTAATTCTTTGGTGTAAGTCTCTAAATTGCGCGAGAAGGCCGCGTAACGGAACGGCAGTAACCGCGCGTCCGCCAGCCGCACTAAACCGGTCGACATCATGGCACTAAAGAGCCGAGTATATTTGAGCCCCGGATCGCCGAACTTACGATACCAGGCCAGAGAATCATAAATCGAATGATAGACGCCCCCCATTTCCGTCCCAAACCCATAATTGGCCGCGGCGATGCCTATGTGGTGCGCAAAGCCGACATAGTCCGAACCCGAGCCCAAGGCCGAAAGCGTCAGGCCGCCCACCTTACGACGGCGCGTAGAAGCAGCAGCCGCTTCGAGCACCGTCTTCCCCGTCGCCGGATCCGTGAAGTCGCGCGCCAACTCCACCGTAAAGGCCTCCAGCGGACTGCTGCCCCCGGCGCTGAACGCCCCGTTCCCCGTCGAGTCAGAATTCAGATACAACACCGCCTTGCGGCGCAACTCATCGGCATGCTTCTCCACCCATTCGGTTGACCCGACGAGGCCGAACTCCTCCGCATCCCATAAACACAGCTTGATGGTCCGCTGCGGCTTCCAACCCTGCTTCCGCAACTCCCCCAGCGCCCGCGCCGTTTCGAGCAACGCCACGGCCCCCGACAGCGGATCGGCCGCGCCATTTACCCAGGCGTCATGATGATTGCCGTAGATGATCCATTGGTCAGGAAACGTGGCGCCCGGAATGGTGGCGATTACATTGTGAACGGGCCGCGTGGCGGTATCGAGCTCCAGCTTCAGATGCACCATCGACGCGCCCGGCCCCAAGTGATAAGTAATCGGCAACGCCCCGCGCCACGCCTCCGGCGCTACTTGGCCGGCGAGATTCTGCAGCAACGGCTGCGCATCCTCATAGGAGATCGGCATCACCGGCACCGACATCAGCGTCTTGGCTTCGCTCAACGCCAATCGCTTGCCGCCCGGCTCCGAAGCGAACCCCGGCGAAAGCGGATCGCCCGGATAGATCGCCATATCGAGCACGCTGCCCCGCTGCACGCCGGCCGGCGGACGGTAGGGCCCTTTCGGATAGACGTCGCCCATAAAGTAGCCGTCTTCCTTGGGGTCAGAGTAGATCAGGCAGGCGAGCGCTCCGTTGGCCGCGGCCAGCTTCGGCTTTACTCCACGCCAGCTTTTGCCATAGCGCGCGATGACGATCTTGCCGCGCACATCGACGCCCAGCTTCTTCAGTTCCTCATAGTCCTCTAGCGTGCCGTAATTCACGTAAACCAACGGCGCGGTGATGTCGCCGGAAGCGGAGTAGGCGTTGTAGGTGGGGAGCTGATCGCGGTCGGTGGAGTCGGGGTCGGCGGCCAAGCCGGGCTCGGTGAGCTTGGCCGTGTAGCGCACCGGTGCGGTCATCTCCAGGAGCCGTCCTTTCGGATAAGGCAGCATCGCCTCAAAGGTCTCGATCTTCACGTCCAGACCGAAGTCGGCGAAGAGGCCACGGGCGTAGTCCACCACCGCCTTCGACCCCGGTGATCCGGCGTGGTGCGGTTCCGCCGCCATACGGTCAAAGTACTGTTTCATGCGCGCGGCGTCCGGCAAGTCGCGCACGCGGCGTTCGTAGTTTTGGGCCCAACCGACAGCCGCCACCAAAGCCAAGCCAAGAAGAGATCGCATAGGAATCATCTTAGCGGTTGACAAGCGGTGCAATCCAAGGTCGAGCACTTTTCGACTACCCCGAAGAGATCGTGCGCCAAAGCAGGGTTAGTTTAAACCGGCCGCTTGATCGCCACAAAGCGCAGTCGCCGGTAGTCGGCGAACCAGCGGCCATCTCGATGCAGCTTGGGCCGCGCGATCGCTTCCACCCTCTGTAAGAACCTCTCCAACTGGTCATCGGGCACGCGCTCCAGAAAGCGGCCACCGAACATATTCACCCAATCGCGTAGGCCAGTTACCGGATGCTTCAGTTCCGTGGGC
>JBBQQS010000526.1:0-3667 GCA_038215525.1 Bryobacterales bacterium | reverse complement strand
GGGATGATGCCGGGGTCGAGCCGATGAATGAGGGCGCCGAGGGCGAGAAAGTCGAGTCCGCTGCCTGTGGGGCGGAGGTTGAGGTTGAATGACATATGGTTAGGCCACTATATCAGTGCCGGGCTGGGGTGCGCGACAGGTGACGATCGGCGTACCCTGACCCGGTGGCGAATCAGGAACGCTATACTGCTTGCCATGTTACTCACTTCTCGACGATGGGTTGTGGCTGGGGCGATCGCGGTCCCGGCCGTAGCGGCGGTCCCGGCGCCCCGTGATCCGTTTTTGGGCGTCTGGAAACTGATTGCCTATCGCCGGACCTCGGGCGATGGCCGTGTCGATCATCCTTACAGCGAACAGCCGGTAGGCCGAATCACGTATGACGCGGCGGGCCGGATGTCAGCGCAGTTGATGCGGCCCGGCCGGAAATCCACCCTGCCGGTGGGAGTCTCCTTCGCCAATGGCACCGCCAATGAAGCCGAGTTGCGGGAGGCGACCGCCGGCTTCATTGCCTATTTCGGCACCTTCGATGTTGACCCGGCGGCCACCGAGGTAGTCCACCATGTGCAAGCTTGCCTGGTGCCGAGTTGGGTCGGCCAGGACCTGCGCCGCAAATATCGCTTTTCCGGCAACCGGATGATGCTGTCCGCCGTGGCCGGTAAGTTCTCGGTGGATCTCACCTGGGAGCGCGAGCGCACCTAAGGCCTACGGGGCCAAAGGCGCGGTGCCCGTGGGCGCAGTGCTCGCTGACCCCACCGTCACCAAGCGGCTTTCGCCGCTGGCGGCGCGGTAGGCTTTGGCGAACTCCTCATCGGTGGAGCGCTCGCGGATGGTGCGCACGTGGTACCACTCGCTTTGGGCGCGGTCGCGGTCGATGTCGACCACCATGTAGCCACGGCGGAAGAGGTCGACGTATTTGACGTGCGGATGTGTGGCGCCGATCTGCGCGGCAAGACCGGTGGCTTGGGCCAGGTCATCGATGCCAGGCGACGTGACGGCGGGGCCCACGAATTCCACAGCTTGCGGACGGGCGGTCGCCGCGGCGAAGGGGTTCACGGCGATCTCATTGGCCCAGGAAGAGTGAATGTCGCCCGTCAACACGACGACATTGTCGATCGAATTCGTCGCCAGGCTCTGGAGCAGCCGATTGCGGCTGGCGACATAGCCGTCCCATTGGTCGGTATTGAAGGGGCCATCGGCGCCCACGAGTTGGCTCATCATCACCTGCTGGCCGAGCACGCGCCAGCGCGTCTTGCGGGCTTGCGACGAAGCGAGCTGTGTATAGCACCAGGCTTCTTGCTCAAAGCCCATTAAAGAGCGGGTCGGGTCGGCCTGCCCGGCGAAGTTAGAGAGCGCCACCTGGCGATCGCGACCGGCGAGGCGGGTGTCAAGCATCGTCAGATCCATCAGGTCGCCGAAGCGGAACGTGCGGTAGATCTGCTCGCCTTCATAAAGGTTCTCGCGCACCGGCATCCATTCGATCCAGGCTTGGCGCGCATTCGCCCGCCGCTCAGACCAATCGCCTTGCGTCATCGGGTTGTGATTCTCCGCGCCGGTCGCCCAGGAATCGTTGGCGGACTCGTGGTCATCCCAAACCACGATGAACGGATGCTGACGGTGGACTTCCTGCAGATCGACATCGGTGCGGTACTGCGCCAACCGCGTACGGTAGTCACTCAGCGAGACCGTCTCTCTGGCGGGCGACGGAATGCGGCCGATCGGCGCGCCATCGCCATAAGTGCCAGGAGCGTATTCGTAGGTGTAATCGCCCAAGTGCAGCACGACGTCAAGGTCGCGCCGCGCGGCGATGTTGCGGTAGACGTTGAAGAAGCCGAATGGGAAATTGGAGCACGAAGTTACCGCAAAGCGCAGGCGATTGACAGCGCCGATGGGCAAAGTCTTGGTGCGGCCCACGGGCGACTTGGCGCCGCGCACGGTGAACTGATAGTAGTAAGTGGTGTTGGGCTTCAAGCGGCCGACATCGACCTTCACCGTATAGTCAAAGGCAATATTCGTGTAAGTGAGGCCGGTCTGGTAGACGCGGGCGAGGTTGGGGTCCTCGGAGATCACCCATTCAACGGGGATGACGGCTTCGTCGACGGCGGGGGTAACACGGGTCCAGAGGACGACGCGATTCAGCAGCGGATCGCCGCTGGCAACGCCGTGCCGGAAGGTTCCGGCGGTTTGGGCGTTGATCGTCGCGGGGAGTCCGGCCAGCGCGGAGAAGGCCAGGGAATTAGTGAACATCCGACGGGAGAGTGCCATACGTATCCGTGAGGATCCCACCTGTAAACTACAAGACGATCAACATCGCATGAGAATTGGGCGACGACGCGGGCGCGTGTTATTCATGATGAATTGGTCTATGGCTTTTAGACTGGGGAAGAAACGATCCGAGTGAGCGCGGATGCGCTGTGGAGCCAGCCATTGACGACGCGCCAGTATTTGATTGAACCTAGAGGTCGTCCGGCTGAAGGCCCGTCTTCTTGGATATCTTGGCCAAAATTGCCGCCCCCAGTTCTTCGGAGTCGTGGAACGAAAAAGGGTAGTCTGGCCAACCTGCCTTCTTCATGATCTTGTGAGAACCGACCGTTCGAGTGCAGCCAGCCAAGTCGCTTCAGCGCTGCCAGTACGCGGCGGGCCTTCGTGGAAGGCCAAGTGCTCATGCGGCGACGTTAAAGATGGCGTGGGCGGAATCAGGGGGCAATTCCCCGTGGGCGATCCGGTCCATCACGATCTCGTGAGCGGCCGACTCGGCCTTCTGAATTGCGTCTTGCTTCGAATCTCCGTACAGCAGAATGTTCAGTTCCGGAATTTCCGCGATCCAGCGCCCATCAGTCTCGCGGTCGAGTTCAATGGTCAGCTTCATAGTCTGATCATATCAAGTTGCAGCCGCGGAAGCGGCGACTTGGCCTACTTCCATGAGCAAGCTCCCCAGCGCCTGATACTACGAAACGGCAACGGACCCCGGCAGGTGTGATGACAGGGATCATAGACTAGTATCGTGACCGCTTGATTAGTTACTTCCAGGACGCATTCCGCCTAGCCTGCCGCGCAAGCGGCGGGGCACATTCTCGAAAGCGAAATATTTCCTAACCTCCAGACGAATTGGCAGAAACAAGGGGAAATGCAGCTTTTCGGGACTCTAGGAACGTCTTACGAACTGGAGATTGTGCCCCGCCGCTTGCGAGGCGGGCTAGGCGCCCAGTGTCGCGAATGCTCCCCTCGGGACGCTACGAAAGTTGCAAGAAGATGATAAAGAATGAGTTGCCGGCACGAGATCGCGATAGTCAGTGCACCCCGGCGATGCCCCGCATTGCCAAGCGGATCAATCAGGTTCTGCGCGCGGTGATGTCGCAGAAGCGATAGACCGATGATTGATGGCGTCGCAACCGCCTGTGCGTTCCCTGGGAGCTACGCGCGACGCTCTTGATGTTTAAAGAAAGACCGAACCACAACGTGGATAGTCCTGTTTCCCGGGTCCTGTTTCCCGGGCATAGGCCGAAGTTGGCCGTAGGTGGCGATTACTCCGGTCTCCGACTCCCCGATCTTGGGTGGCAGCCGCTCCTATCGATTTTGCGGAAAAAATACGTTTCGCGGACGGTTTTGCGCAGAATGAAGTCTGTAAAATGCTGATTTCAGGGAAGTTAATGGAAAAGTGTACCACCCC
>JBBQQS010000525.1:0-3678 GCA_038215525.1 Bryobacterales bacterium | reverse complement strand
GTCGAGCGCGTCGTTGCGCAGAAACTCATAAACACTACCGTGCAGACGATTCGTCCCCGACCGCGTCACCATGTTAATCACCCCGCCCGCCGTAAAGCCATACTCGGCCGACATCGCCCCCGATTGCACCTTAAACTCTTCCACCGAGTCCACGCCCGGATTAATCGCGACTTCGCCGATGTAACTCTGAATATTATTCCCGCCATCGAGTAACTGGCCATTCATCGCGTTCGGACCGCCGTTGATCGAAATCGAAGACAGCTGAATGCCGCGGTCAGCGAAGCCCGACGACGTCGGCCCCGCGTTCGACTTCACGCTCGGCGTCAGCAGCGTGAGCGCCAAGGCGTTGCGCCCATTCAGCGGCAATTCGCTCACCCGCTTCTGATCCACCACCTTGCCGATCGACGTGTTCGACGTATCCACCAGCGGCGCCTCGCCCTGCACCTCAATGGACTCCGTCACCTGCCCCACTTCCAGCCGCACATCCACCTGCGCGCGCTGGTCCACCTGCAACTGCAAGCCGGTCCGCACCACCTTACGAAAACCCGGCTTCTCGATGGTTACCGTGTAGTCGCCCACGGCGAGGTTGGGCGCCTGATAGAGCCCTTCGCCCGTGGTCTGCGTCTGCTGCCCCACGTTGGTGGCCCTGTTCACCACCTTCACCACGGCACCCGCCACGGGCGCGCCGCTCTGGTCCGTCACGGTGCCCAAAATGGTGCCGCGGCCCTGCTGGGCGTAGGCGGCCATCGAGGCCAAAATCAAAACAGGGATAAGTTGAAACGTCATGGTTAGCGATCCTGAAACAATCTGAAATCTGAAATTAAAGTATCACGTCTGCCGGCGAAGCGCATCTTGCGCCCCTCAGGTATACATGAACTCCGCACTCGCCGTGCAAGCCGTCGAACAGACTAGCCGCACCCAATGCGCCGAGAAACCCGTGGGAAAGATGTGTTTGGCGTATCCATTCACCGTCATCCGCTCGTACCGCTCCCAACTGCCATTGCCCAGAAAATCGATCTCGATGTCGATCGTCGCCGGCTTGTCCGTTTTGAGGTGGACCATCTTGTGCTCAAAACCGGTCATCAGGAAGGGCTCGCTGGCTTGGCCGGCTTTGACGGCGGAGCGACGCCAAGGCCCGCCCCAGCCTTTGGGCTTGCCCCACTGCCACAGGTCATCGGTTTTGCCAAACCAGATGCCCGACTGCGGCTGCCCGCCAGAAATGTTGTTGTCCTGATTCGGCGACGTCGTATTGCCGCCCAACGCCAGCAGCCCGCGGAACGCCGTAAAGTCCGGGATCACCCGCAGATGGCTGCAGATCGGCTTCACGCCCCAGATGGCATCCTCAAAGGCGATCGGCTGCAACTCGTACATCAGGCCGTGGATGTCCATCAGGAAGTGCTCCGTCTCCACCTCGCGGATGCGCATCCACTCGGTCTGCCACGCCTGATTGTGCACATGCCCGCCCTTCGGCAAGCGATACCGCTGCCACTTGCCCTTCACCAAAGCCGAAAAAAGCACCGAGCTCTCGTCCCAACCCGTCGTAAAAACGACGTTGCCCATATTCTCGCGCCCCATGCACTCCATGTGCGGCTTCTGGCTCAGGATCTGCCAGCGCGTCCCGTCGAACTCGGCCAAACCCGGGTTCTCTTCGCCAAAGCCGTAATAGCCATTGTTTGCAACCACCACCCGGCCCTGCCCCGTATAGCCGCCCTTAAAGTGCGGCACCCTCGGCAAGGGCAGCGTCTTCGTCAGGTTCTCGATCAGCCGCGGCTTCAAAGTCTGCACATCCAGCTCAAAGAACTCGCCTTCCATTCCGAGCATGTAGACGAGATTGGCCGGGTCCTTCAGATGGGTCATCGTCGCCGTCAGCCGGACGTCCTTGAAGGCCTCAATAAAGCGCCACTTGCCGCTCATGTCGATCGCATAGGGCCCGACAAAGGCCTGGTTGCTCTGCTTGTGTACGAAGCGGTTGGCGTGGGTGCCGTTGTGCAGATGGACCTGCTCGCCTTTGAGGTCGTCGTCGATGCGGTAGAGTCCCAGCCCCAACCCCGTGCGCGAGCTGTGGGAGTTATAGGTCACCGCCCACAGCGCATCCGCCCACGGCATCAGCGCGCCCACGCCGCATTCCGAGCGGGCCGGGCCCGTGTCGGACTTCACGCCGAAATTCGGCAAATTACCGGTCTGTCGTTGTGCTGCGAGAGGTGCGGCGAGGAGGGAAGTTAAGAGTTGGCGGCGGCTGCTTTTCATCACTCGGCGATTGTGGACCGCTCCGCAATGCCAAACCAGCACTTCCCGGTTGCTTGAAGTTGCCCCGTCTTTCGAACGACTTGCCAAGCGTTACAGAAACGTTATATCGTTCCCACAGTGCAGTTACTCTCCCATGAACGGCGTCAGGCGGTGGATGCGCTCTTGACCAGCGAGACTTTTCGCCGCGCTGAACAACTGAAGCGCCTCCTCAGCTATCTGTACGAGCAAGACGAAATCGGCCGGATCCACGAAGTTACCGAATACGAACTCGGCACCCGCGCCCTCGGCCGCCCCACGGATTTCACCCCGGACCTCGACTCTACCGTCCGCACCCGCATGCACGGGCTGCGCCAAAAGCTTGACGAGTATTACGAGTCCCAGCCCGAGGACGGTCAGTTGCGGCTTGAGATTCCCAAGGGCGCTTACCGCCTGCACTTCCATCCCGTGGCCGCCGAGGTGATTCCTTTACCGAAGCCGAAGCCGAAGCCGAAGCCCAAGCGCCGCGCTTGGCTGATTGGGGCCGGGGCGGGTGCCATGGCCGTCGCGGGGGCCGTCTGGTATCGCCCCTCCACCGCCCTCGATACCTTGTGGAGTCCCATGGTGCAGTCCGCCCAGCCTCCCGTCTTGCTCGTCGGCCAGCCCGTCCACGTCTGGGTGCGCGATATCGCCGGCCAGACTGAACCGCTCGACTACGTCCACTTTCCCGACCCCGTGCCCAACTCGCCCCACTTCCAGACGTTTCTCAAGCCGCGTCTCAATGAGCGAGCCAAACCCGTCCTCCATCCCAGCCCCAACGCCACCCTCTGGGGCGATGCCGCCGGTGCCGCCGCCGCCGCCCAATTCCTGGCCTTTCGGAAAGTGTCGGCGGACTTCCTGCCCGAGTCCGCCGTCCAAGGCGGTGTCGCTTTGCGCGGCCGTCCCGTACTCGCCTTCGGCCGGCCCGAATACAGCCCCGCCATCCGACGCTACTTATTCGCCGCCGGCGGATACACCGTCGGCATGCTGAACGCCATCCGCCGCTACTCCGTTTACCGGCCCGGGCAGCCGGACGACCACTACGTCAACACGCAGCCGCCCAACGAAGTCAACTACGGCTTAGTCACCGTATTGAACGACGGCGGCGCCCGCGTCTTCGTCTTCTCTGGCATCACCTCCGATGGCACCGGCGCCGGCCTCGACTATTTCACCCACGCCCCGTCGGTCGCGCAACTCTGGGAACTCCTCCGGAAAGAAGGCCACGCCGACTGGCCCGCCGCATTCCAGGTCGTCCTGCGTGTCACCTCCAGCGCGGGCTACGCCATGGCCGCCCGGTACGAGAAGCATCTCGTGTTGCAGGCCAAGTCCAGCGGACGCTAAAGATGGTCTTTGACCGCCTCTCCAATTTCCGCGACCTGGGTGGAGTTACTACCCTCGACGGCCACACCATCCGCA
>JBBQQS010000524.1:0-3700 GCA_038215525.1 Bryobacterales bacterium | reverse complement strand
TCGACACCCAAGGCGTCAGGTTGAGTGGCTACCGGGACCTCTAACCCCTCGTGCTGCCCATGCGGTCACGCGGTCAGGGAGCCGGAGTCATGTTCCCCTTTTATCTTATTGACAATAAAAGGCTTATTCCAGAACGGGGGCATCCACGCGCATCCCTGGGTTTCCTGGCAAATCATTGAATATAAAACACTTAACCCGGAAATTGGCTTTTGCCGCGAATCCAGCGGAAAATTCACCACGGGCATCCCATATTCGTGAACCGCCACCTAGGTCACCACAATTCCAACTGAACTCCTATTCGGCCGGCTCTTTCTCGGACAAATACTTTTGCGCGGCGGCCGAGCGCTGGGGATTCATTAAGCCATGGGTCATCCAGGCTCTCGCCAAAAGCAGTAAACGCTAAAGTTTCTTTGACAAATGTCACCCATCGCTGACGCGACGGGCTAGGGGATTCTGCGGCGCAGGAAGTAATTAATTACTCTAAGCCTTAGTCGTAATATTCGAGGCCCAGATGCGTAATCAAATCCTCGCCCCGCATCCAGCGCAGCGTGTTCTTGAGTTTCATCAGCTGAATAAACACATCATGCTCGGCATATAAACCCGGAGCCGTCATCGGCGCCTTGAAGTAGAAGCTGAGCCACTCCTGCACGCCCTTCATCCCGGCGCGCTGCGCCAGATCGAGAAACAACACTAAGTCGAGCACCAAAGGCGCGGCCAGAATCGAGTCGCGGCACAGGAAGTCGATCTTGATCTGCATCGGATAGCCGAGCCAGCCGTAGATGTCGATGTTGTCCCAGCCTTCCTTCTGGTCGCCGCGCGGCGGATAGTAATTGATCTTCACCGAGTGGAAGAGGTCCTTGTAAAGTTCGGGGTACAGGCCCGGCTGCAGGATCTGGTCCAGCACGCTCAGCTTGGTCTCTTCCTTGCTCTTGAAGGAGCCCGGATCTTCGAGCACTTCGCCGTCGCGGTTGCCGAGGATGTTGGTGGAAAACCAGCCGTTACAACCCAGCATGCGGGCTTTCAGGCCCGGCGCGATAAGCGTCTTCATGTAGGTCTGGCCGGTCTTAAAGTCCTTGCCGCAAACGGGCAGGCTGCGGTCCTTGGCCAGCGTCAGCAACGCGGGGATGTCATGCGTCAGGTTCGGCGCCCCGTTGGCAAACGGCACGCCGGACATCAACGCCGCGTAGGCGTAAACCTGGCTGGGGGCAATGTCGGGGTCGTTCTTCGCGAGCCCCTGCTCAAAGGAGGCGAGCGTCTGGTGCACTTTCACCGGCTTGTGGAACACCTCGGTGGAGCCGCACCAAATCATCACCGTGCGGTCGATATCGTTGGCCTTCTCGAAGCTCTTGATGTCCGCCATCAGCGCTTCGGCCTTGTCGCGCAGGCTGCCTTTGGTCTTCACGTTCGGCCCGTCGATGCGCTTCACATAGTTCTTGTCGAAGACCGCCTTCATCGGCTTAATCTTCTGCAGGCTCTTCTTCACCTTGCGAAGCATCTCCGGCTCCAGCACGCGGGCATTGACGGCGGCTTCGTACGCCGTGTCCTCGAAGATGTCCCAGCCGCCGAAGACCAGTTGGTTTAAGCCGGCCAGCGGGACGAAGTCCTTGATCTTAGGCGTGCGGTTGTCGGTCCGCTTGCCCAGTCGTACGGTGCCCAGTTGGGTGAGCGAGCCCACCGGATCGCCCAAGCCCTTCTTGATGGCTTCCACGCCCGCCATGAACGTGGTGGAAACGGCGCCGAGGCCGGGGGTGAGGATGCCGAGTTTGCCCTTGGCCGGGGCGATTTTGATAGACATAGCTGCTTTTGAGGTTAGAGAACGTGGGGGCGAAGGGTCAATGAAGAATGGCGTATGAATCGCAAATGAGGGCGATCATAGTATGTATAATCATTATAATAAAATGACATTGCATGCTTCATAGGACGCTCGCTCTGCCGCTGCACCGTGCCGCGCAGCGGGCAAAGCTGGTGCTCCTCCAAGGTCCGCGGGGCGCCGGGAAGACCACCCTGCTGCGGCGCGAACTGCCGGGCCACACCTACGTCGCCCTCGATGACCACCAGGACCGGACACGCGCCCGCGCTGACCCCGAGCGCTTCCTCGCCGGCCTCCGCGGCGCCGCCATCGTCGACGACGCCCACCGCGCGCCCGAGTTGATCGCCTATCTCGCCGCCTCGCCACCGCCCAATCCCTTAGTGCTAGCGAGCGCCCGCCGACTCGTGCTGCCTACGGCCGAAACGCTCGAGCTCCACCGCCCCACGCGGGCCGAAGCCCAACGCCGCCCGCCTTTACCCCTTGAAATGCTCGGCCGCTTCGCCCCATCACTAACTCCTTCGCCCACAGGCCCCGTCCCTTGGCCCACGCCCCGAAGCTTCCTCCACCTCGACGTCCGCGAACTGGTCCGCCTGCACGACCTTGACCGCTTCGAAGCTTTCCTCCGCGCCGCCCGCGACCGCAGCGGGCACTTGCTCGACCAGCAAGCGCTCGCCACCGAGTGCGGCCTCGCCCACCGCACCGTGGTCCGCTGGCTCGCCGTCCTCGATACCTGCTTCCTGACGCTCACCCTGCCGCCCACCAGCCAGGACTTCGGCCGCCGCACCGTCCGCCGCCCCAAGCTCCATTTCCTGGAGCATGCGCACTTCGAAAGCGAAGTGGTCTCCGAGATCTACCGCAACGCCCACCACGCGGGCGAGCGGCCCGACCTGCGCCATTTTTGCGATTCAAACGGCTTCGCCATCCCGCTCGTGATCGAAAGCGAAACCGCGTTGCCAGTGCCGGTAGTGATCGCCCCGCAGTTCACCCCGGCTGACCTCGCCGGGCTTCGCCGCTGGATGGTTCTAGCCGGCACCCCGCACGCCGCCGTCATCGGGCTCACCAAGCCCGCCGCTCGCAGCGGCGCTGTCCAGCGCTACGTCCTGGCCGAGCTTTGATATTGTCTTAACGATGCCTGCCAAAGTACTCATCGTCATCGGCGACGCCGCCGAAGCCATGGACACCCTCTATCCGTTCTTCCGCCTGAAGGAAGCGGATTACCAAGTGGTGGTCGCGGGGCCGGAAGCCCGGCTCTATCATCTGGTGATGCACGAGATCCCGCCTGGCTGGGATATTACTCGCGAAGGGCCGAGTTACCACTTAGCCGCCGAGGTCGCTTTCGCCGACGTGAACCCGGAAGAATATCTGGGCTTATTTGTCACGGGCGGCCGGGCGCCCGAGTATCTGCGGTATAACCAGCACTTACTCGCGATCACCCGTCATTTCTTCGCCGCCAATAAGCCCGTGGCCAGTGTTTGCCACGGCGTCGAGATCATCGCCGCCGCTGACGTCATCCGCGGCAAGCGCGTTGCCACCGTGGCCAAGTGCGCCCTTGATGTTACTTTCTCCGGCGGGCAGTTTGTGAATGAAGGCTGCGTGCGCGACGGCAATCTGGTGAGCGGTCGCACTTGGCACGACAATCATCTCTTCATGCGCGAGTTCATCGAGATGCTGGCCGAGGCTGACGGCCAGTGACTCGTCGTGGTCTGCTGTTGGCGTTAGGGTCGAAGCCCAAGGCGATTCAGCTCTCGCTCGGCACTTACGGCATGCAGGCGATCCCCGTCGATCGGGCGCTCGCCAGCATCCGAGAGATCGGCTACGACGGCGCGGAACTTTGCATTATGGTCGGCTGGCCTAGCGAGCCCGCTCAGTTGGACCCCGCCGCCCGCCGCC
>JBBQQS010000523.1:0-3701 GCA_038215525.1 Bryobacterales bacterium | reverse complement strand
AACCAAGGACACGATAGCCGTGATTCAGGAAGTACTCGGGCAAGGTAACCGCGTCCGGAGCGCCATCGCGCCAGGTGTCGCTGTTGTTGTAGACGCCGGTGGTGGTGGGGCGCAGGCCGGTCATCAAACTGGCGCGCGAGGGGTTACACATGGGGGCGTTGCAATAGGCGCGCTGGAAACGAATGGCGCGCGCGCCCAGGCGGACCATGTTGGGGGTGACGGATTGCGGATTGCCGCCAAAGTTCTGCACCCAGTCGTTCAGGTCGTCCACGGCGATGAATAAAACATTGGGCGCCTTTTTGGTTTGGGCGAAGGCAACGGCTCCCAGGGAAGCCGTAAATTGGCGACGATTCATGTCGCTGATTATATCGCTAACGTTTATATCGCTAACGTTTGGCGAGCCACTTGACGCTCAGCGAAGGCGTGGCATGGCAACCGGTGGTACCGGTGACGCCGCTGGCGATTTGGGCGCAGGCGTTCTCATGGGCGGTGCGCTGGGCCATGGCTTTGGTGTCAGCCGAAGCGGTGCGACAGGCTTGCCGGCCTTCGAAGGCCACGCAGACCTCGCAGCGATAATCGGGGCTGGGCATGGAGGAAAAGATCAGCAGACCCAGGGCAGCGAGGGTCCCGACGACGATGAGGCTGACTTGATTGCGGCTCATGCGCTGGCTCCTTCGGTGAAGAAGCTGCCCATGCGGCGGAACTTCCAGTAGCGCTCGTCGATTAACTCTGCGGGCGACAAACGTTTCAGTTCGGCGAGCGAAGTGAGTAAGTGGGATTTGAGTAACTCGGCGGCTCCATCCATATCTAAGTGGGCGCCACCGATAGGTTCCGGAATGGCGCCGTCGATAATGCCAAGGTTTTGGAGATGGTCAGCCGTAAGTTTCAAGGCGGCGGCGGCCTTTTCGGCTTGCGTGGAGTCGCGCCAAATAATAGCGGCGCAACTTTCGGGCGAAATCACGCTGTAGATGGCATTTTCGAGTAAGTAGACGCGGTTACCAACACCCATTCCCAAGGCACCACCGGAGCCGCCTTCGCCGATGACGACACAGATGACCGGTACGCTGAGGCGAGCCATCTCCCGTAAGTTGACAGCAATGGCCTCGGCTTGGCCGCGCTCCTCGGCGTCAATGCCAGGATAGGCGCCGGGCGTGTCGAGCAGGCAGATAATCGGCCGGCCGAACTTAGCCGCCATCTTCATGGCGCGCATCGCCTTGCGATAGCCTTCGGGCTTGGGCATGCCGAAGTTGCGCACGAGCTTTTGTTTAGTATCGCGGCCTTTCTGTTGCCCGCAAACCATCACCGGGTCACCATCGAGCTTGGCCATGCCGCAGACAATGGCGGCGTCGTCGCCATAGGCCCGGTCGCCGTGGATCTCGATAAAATCCGTGAAGATGCGCTGGATATAGTCGAGCGCGTGGGGCCGCTTGGGGTGCCGGGCTAACTGCACGCGCTCCCAGGCGGTGGCGGTACGCGCTTCCGTGCGGCCCAGCATTTCGAGCTGGCCTTCCAGGCGAGTTACATCCGCTTGGGGGTTAGAGGCGCGCAAGGAGGCTAATTCGCGCTCCAGGTTTTCAATTCGCTGTCGGGTATCGTCTTGCATTCGTTCTCAGTCGTTCAATTCCATTCTAGTTCGCCATGATCTCGAGTGATTCGTCGCCGCAGATGCGTTTCACTTCGGCGATGAACTCGCGGTCGGGGCGGATCTTGGCGGCGACGTCGAGGGTGACGGCGAAGTCCTTGATTTTTTCGAGGCGCAGGCGGATCTGCGCCTGGCCGGGTTTACGGCTAAAGAGGGCGCTCAACTCTTCGGCCTTGGCCATGGCGCCATTGGGGGAACCGGCACTCAGGCGGATGCGAATGGCGAGGAGGCTGGGCAGGTCGACACGGGCGTCGTCGAGGGCGATGATGTCCTGCAAGGAGATCTTGGGTGGGCCGCCTTCTTCGGGCATCACTTTGGCTTTGACGAGGACGGCACGATCGTCAATGAGTTGAGGGCCTAAGGCTTCCATCTTGGAATTGAAGACCATCGCTTCCAGGTTACCTTCGAGGTCTTCGAATTGCATCAAGGCCCAGAGCTTGCCATCCTTGGTGCGCTTGCGCTGAATGCTGGACAGCATGCCGCATAAGCGAACCTCAGTGCTTTTTTCGAGGCCTTCGAGTTGTTGGGTAGTGTGCGAACGTAACTCGGTGGCCTTTTCGATATAGGCATCGAGGGGGTGGCCGCTAACGTAGAAACCAAGGAGTTCTTTTTCCTGGACGAGTTTTTCTTTGTCGGTCCAATCGGCGACATTAGGAAGCGGAGGGTCGGTGCCTTCCTCTTCGGCGAGTAACATGCCGAATAAGCCACTTTGGCCGCTGGCTTGGTCGCGCCAGTACCGTTGCCCGGCTTCGAGGGCACCGTCAAGAGCGGCGAATAACTGGGCCCGGGTGCCGGGTAACATGTCCATGGCCCCGGCTTTGATCATGCTTTCCAGCACGCGCTTGTTAAGTGCGGAAAGGTCAACGGTTTCGCAGAGCTTATAGAGACTATCGAAGTGCTTGCCGGCGTTGCGGGTTTTGATAATGGCTTCGACGGCGCCGGAACCGACGTTCTTGATGGCACCCAGACCGAAACGAATACTGTCGCCGTCAGGCGTAAAGTTCAGTTCGGACTTATTCACATCCGGCGGCAGTACCTTGATGCCCATGTCCTTACATTCGTTAATGTATTTGACGACCTTGGCCGTGTTGCCCGTTTCCGACGTAAGCAGCGCGCTCATAAAATCGATGGGGTAATTGGCTTTGAGGTAAGCCGTCACATAGGCGAGAAACGCGTATGCCGCTGAGTGAGACTTATTAAAGCCGTAGCCGGCGAACTTCTCCATTTGGTCGAAGACGCGGTTGGCTTTCTTGGCGGCGACACCGCGCTTTTCGGCTCCCTGCTGGAAGCGCAGACGCTGCTTGGCCATTTCGGCCGCGTCTTTCTTACCCATCGCGCGGCGGAGGAGGTCAGCTTCGCCAAGCGAGTAACCGGCGACGACGTTGGCGATTTGCATCACCTGTTCCTGATAGACCATGAAGCCGAAGGTCTCTTCGAGGAGGGCCTTCATCTCGGGCAGGTCGTACTTCACTTCTTCGCGGCCATGGCGACGTTCGATGAACTCGTCGATCTTGTCCATGGGGCCCGGGCGGTACATGGCGTTCAGGGCGATCAGGTCTTCGAGACGCTCCGGTTGGTAGCGCCGCAAAATGTCGCGCATGCCGTCGGATTCAAATTGGAAGACGCCCGAAGTATAGCCTTTGGTGAAGATCTGATAAGTTTTGGCGTCGTTGAAGGGTAAGTCGTCGACGACTAACTTGACACCGCGGAATTTTTCGATCAAGACGAGGGCGTCGGCGATGATGGTGAGCGTCGTTAGGCCCAGGAAGTCCATCTTGAGCAGGCCGAGTTTTTCGAGCCCGCTCATGTCGTACTGGGTAACAATTTCGTCTCGGTTGGTCTTGTAGAGCGGGACCAGGTATTTTAGCGGCTCCGGGGCAATCACGACGCCAGCAGCGTGAACGGAGGAGTTACGCGCTACGCCTTCGAGCTTTAAAGCCGTATCGAGCACGTCGCGGACGCGGGGGTCCTGGTCGGCGAGTTGATGGAACTGCGGCTCCAGTTGGATCGCGTCGGCTAGTTTGATGCCGATGGGTTGCGAAGGAACTAACTTAGTCAG
>JBBQQS010000522.1:0-3706 GCA_038215525.1 Bryobacterales bacterium | reverse complement strand
AACGACATAGCCGCCGCGAAACCAAGCTGAGGCACCCGGCGTGTCCGTGAGTCGAGCGCCCAGCAGGCCGCCGGTGCAGCTCTCGGCCACCGCCACCGTCGCGCTACGCTCTGCCAGCATCAATCCCACAGTCTTCTCCAGCGGATCACCGTTGCGCGAATAGATACGATCGCCCAGCAGATCTTCCACCTGCAAGCCGAGTTCGTGCACCAGCGCCTCGGCGGCTTCGGCATCCTCGAGGCGCGCGCGCAGGTGCACTTCGATGTCGCCGGCTTTGGCGAGAATCGTCGTGACGGGGTTGGTGTAGCGCGTGTAGACGGGGGCGATGAGTTGGTCAAGGTCGCTTTCGCCCATCCCGGCGACACGGTACCAGCGGGTGCGCAAGGACTGCTTCGGCAGCAAGGCCACCAGTCGCTCACGCACCTCGCGCTCGTACATGATGGTGAGCTCTTTGGGCGGCCCGGGCAACAGGATGATTACGCCGCGCTTCGTGCGGATCCACTGGCCGGGCGCGGTGCCGCGGGTATTCTCGAGCCACTCGGCGCCGTCGATCAGCATAGCCTGCCGCTTGTTGTTTTCGGCGACCTTGCGGCCCAGTCGGCCAAACATGGCGGCGATGTTGTCGAAGACTTCGGGCTGATAGGTCAACTGGACACCCAAGGCTTGGGCCACGGCGTCGCGGGTGAGGTCGTCTTCGGTGGGGCCGAGGCCACCGGTGAGGATAACGATTTGGGAGCGGCTGATGGCGAGGCGGATCGTGTCGGTGAGCAATGCGCGGTCGTCGCCGACGATGCACTTGAAGGTCACCTCGACGCCATAGGCGTTCAGTTGGTCAGTGAGGTAGAGCGAGTCGGTGTCGATGCGCTGGGGCGTCAGCATTTCGCTGCCGACGGCGATGATTTCGGCGTTCAAGGTAGAGGACGTCCTTTGATTCCCGCGTCGACGCGGAAGATGGCGTTGTTGGTGGCGACGATCATGGCCCGAGAGGGCGAGAAGGCGAGGCCGACGATGTTGGGCCCAGAGAGGAACAACTCGGCGCTGTCACCGGACGGCGTGATGCGCACCACGCCGCGCCGGCCGCGCAGAGAAGCGCAGCAGTAAAGATTCCCTTCGGCGTCGAAGGCGATCCCCTGCGGACGGCCCAGGCCGCGGTAGAAGACGCTGACGATGCCTTCGGGCGAGATGCGCTGGACGGTATCGAAGCTCGAGGTAGTCGGCCCGCTGACGTAGAGATTACCGGCTTCGTCGAACGCGAGGTGATAGGCGGCGACGGAGGGCTCGAGCGTGGCAAACACGTAAATCTGCCGGTCCGGGCTGATCTTGAAAATGGTGCCGGAACGGTCGCCGACGAAGAGGTTGCCGCGGCGATCGAAAGCCAGACCGGTGGCAGTGCCCATGCCTTCGCAATAGATCGAGAGGTCGCCGCTACCGGAGGCTTGGTAGATGGTACCCTCGTAGCGGCTCGACACATAGAGCGAGCCATCGGCGCCGAAGGCGAGGCTGGTGGCGTTCATCAAGTCGGTGACGAAGGGCCGGACGCTATAGTTAAGATCGATCTTGTAGACGGCGACGGGCGTCTTCTGGCCGCGCGCGCCAGAGAAGGTGGCGTAGATGTTGCCCAAGGTATCGATGGCGGGGCTGGCGACAGGATGTAAGCTGTCGGCGATCTGGATGCCGATCTCGCAGGTCCAGGGAGAGCCACCGACGCTCAATTCGCCAACGCTGGCGCCTTCGGGGACCCGGGCGATCACCATGGAGTCCGAACCGACAATGATCGGTGCCGAGACTTCGCCGAAACGAATGTCGGGCTTTAGCAGCGAGCCCTTCAGATCCTTGCCACGAATCAGAAATTCGCCGCCGGGAATGGCCGCCAGGGGAGTGACTTGGTCGATGCGAGGGAGATTTTTGCCGTTAGTGGGTAGTGCCATGAGTAGTAAAGCCTAATAAGTATGAAACCAGCCGAGCCAAAATAAAACGATCGCGCCATACACGCCGGCCATCAGGTCGTCCGCGACGATTCCCCAGCCTTGCGGCAGCGCTTCAAAACGGCGCACGGGCCACGGCTTCACGATATCAAAGATACGAAAGAGGACGAACCCCAAGGTGAAGCTCTTCCAGTTGATCGAAGTCGCGCCGGCCAAAGTGAGCCAGACACCGAGCACTTCGTCGACCACGATAAACTGCGGATCTTTGCGTTCGCCAGCTGCCACCGTCGAGGCCCAAACGCCAGGCCAAGTGGCGAGAAGGGTAACGGGTAGTAAGAGCCAGCCGGTCTGCCAGTCGAATTGAAGGGCCGCGAACCAGGCTAGCAAGGCGCCGACCAGCGAGCCTGCCGTGCCCGGTCCCCAGGGCCAATAGCCGGCCCCGCCCGCCGTGGCTATCATTGTGGCGAATGGTTTCAAAGGTCGTCCACGTCTTCGTCGCCGGAGGGACGCGGGCGCAGATCATCGGAGGAGGCGGGACGCGAGATCACGTACTTCTCGTCAGCCCAATTGGCCAGGTCGAGCAGCCGGCAGCGGTCACTACAGAAGGGAAACCACTTCGAAAGCGGCTCGGTCTCTTGCTTACAGATGGGGCACTTCCAACGAACGGCCATATCACTAGCTTAGATGTGCTGCGCGGTCGGCCGGGACGTAGGGATATTCAAAATCTGAAATGGATTCGCGGGAGGCAGCGCCGTCTTGATACCGGTGTCGAGCAATTCGCCGATCAGGTCATAGTCGGTGGCCTCGGTCACCCGGAAGCGGCGGAACTGGCCGGGCAGGGGCGTCTCGCCCGAGGGGCCAAAGTCGTTGATGTAGCAAACGCCGTCGATCTCGGGCGCTTGGGTCTGCAAGCGGCCTTCCCAGAGCAACTCGGTCTCGGGCGAAGGGCCTTCCACTAAGAGAGTGAACTCCTGGCCGACGAGACGCTTGTTCGTCGCGGCCGAAATCTTGCGCTGGACGGCCATAAGTCTCTGGCGGCGGTTGTGGATGGTGCGCCCATCCACCTTTTGGTCCAGTTCAAAGGACTTGCTGGTGTCTTCATCCGAATACTTGAAGACACCCACGCGGTCGAGTTTGGCGGCTTTGAGGAAGTCGCAGAGTTCGTCGAAGTCGGCGGCGGTTTCGCCGGGAAAGCCGACGATGAAGCTCGAGCGAATACCCACGCCCGGAATGGTGGCGCGGATGCGTTCGATGAGCTTGAGGAAATAGTCGCCGTGCGAGCCGCGCTTCATGCGCTTGAGCACATTGGCCGACGCATGCTGCAAGGGCATGTCGATGTACTTGGCGATCGACGCATGTTCGGCGATGGTATCGAGCAGTTGCTGCGTGACGCGATTGGGGTAGCAATAAAGGAAGCGCACCCACTTCTGATGCTCGGTCTCGATCTGCGCCAAACGGGCGAGCAGCACGGCGAGGCCATTCTTCAGCTTCAGGTCCTCGCCGTAGCTGGTGGTGTCCTGCCCAATCAAGTTGATTTCGCGAATGCCGCGCGCAAAAAGCTGCGTCGCTTCGTGCACGACGGACTCGAAACGGCGCGAGCGGAACTCGCCGCGATACTGGGGAATCACGCAGAAGGTACAGGGATGGTCACAGCCTTCGGCGATCTTGATGTAGGCCGAGTGACGGCCGGTGGAAAGCACGCGCGGCGAAAGGTCATGGTAGAGATAGGGCGTTACCGGGCCGCCGTGATTCACGCCGGTCTCGCAGACGTCGACGATCTT
>JBBQQS010000521.1:0-3722 GCA_038215525.1 Bryobacterales bacterium | reverse complement strand
TATTTGCGAAGGCGGTCAGCGTCGTTGGGGGTGGACTTCCGGTCGCGCGAGGCGTCGTAGAGCACGCGGCCCGCCTCCGAGAGGGTGCGGCTCTTTTGGCAGACCGAGAGGACTTCGCGGAGTTGCAGGCGGTCGAAGCGGTCGATAGCGGTGAGTTGTACGGGTGTGAGGTAGGCGAGTAAGTCTTCTTCACTGGAAGGGGGGCCAGCCCAGGAGGCGGTCAGCCGTTCGATCTCCTCCTGGACGACTTCCACCGAGATACGTTCGCCTTGGGATAACGTCGCCATGCGGGCGACAGCGGCGTTTAGGTCGCGGAAGTTGCCCGCCCAGGTGGCGGTGGGGGCGAGCGAGAATTGGAGGAATCGTTGACGGGCTTCCTTGCTAAAGGTGACGTGGCGGCCCGTTTTCCGGGCGTATTGGTCGAGTTCGAATTGTAAGTTAGGTTCAATATCTTCGGGGCGGGCGCGGAGGCCGGGTAAGGTGAAGGTCCACAAGTTAATACGGGCGAATAGGTCCTCGCGAAAAAGGCCTTCGCGGACGGCAGCTTGTAAGTCGCGATTGGTGCCGGCGAGTAACTGAAAGTCACTGCGTTTTTCGCGGTCGGCGCCGACGGGGAGGAAGGTTTTCTCTTCCAGCGCACGGAGTAACATGGCTTGCTCGTCGAGGCCGAGTTCGCCGATTTCATCAAGAAACAAGACGCCTTGGTCGGCGGTGCGGAGTAAGCCAGCCCGGTCTTTAAGCGCGCCGGTAAAGGCACCCTTCGTGTGGCCGAAGAGCGTCGACATCGCACCATCGCCGCGCAAGGTGGCGCAGTTGACATCGACAAAGTCGCCCTTGACGGCGTGGCGGGCTTTCTTAAGCTCATAAACACGCCGAGCCAGCAGCGACTTGCCCGCGCCGGTGGGGCCTATGAGTAACAGAGGATAGCGCGTAGCGATGGCGACCTTCTCGATGCGCTCAATCAGCCGGTTGAAGGCCGGGTTGCGGGTCTCGATACCGCCTTTCAGAAACGAGGCGCCTTCGCGCTGCTCTTCGGCGAAACGGGAGGCGATGCGGTCGTAGCGGGAGAGGTCGAGGTCGATGATCTTGAGGGTGCCGGGGTCGCTGCGGTCGCGTTCGGGGGAGCACTGCAGCGCACGGCCGGGCATCCAACGGGATTCGGTGAGGAGAAAGAGGCAGATCTGGGCGACGTGGGTGCCGGTAGTGATGTGGATGAGGTAGTTTTCCTGGTCGTCGAAAGGGTAGGCCTTGGCGAAGGCGAAGAGCGTTTCGTAGACGGGCTCAAAGTCCCAGGCGTCGGCAAAGTCGATCGGATGGCCGATGACGACATTCATAGCTCATATTCTAGGTCTTTATCCGTTTGGATCATTAGCGACTCAGATCTTGAGGCTAACCCTTTCTTTATCAACGTCTTTCCGTTTGGCAAGGAAAGTGCTTTCTTCTCTGTGTCGTCCCGCGGCGAGCTGCCCTAAAGGGAACTGGGCTCGTCGCGGTAAAAGAGGAATCGAGGAGATATTTAAATGTTCGAAAGAAACTACAACGTGATTGCTCCCGAAACCGGCGTGCCCATCAAGGCTTGGACCAAAGGCGTCCCCGTGGGCGAGGAAGCCGAGCAGCAGCTCAAGAACGCTGCGAAATTGCCGTTCATCTTCAAGTGGATCACCGCTATGCCGGACGTGCACTGGGGCGTGGGCGCCACCGTCGGGAGCGTGATCCCGACCAAAGGCGCCATCATTCCGGCGGCCGTGGGCGTGGACATCGGCTGCGGCATGATGGCCGTGCAGACGAGTCTGAATGCGCGCGACTTGCCCGACAACTTATTGGGCCTGCGGACGGCCATCGAAAACGCAGTGCCGCACGGACGCACCCACCATGGTGGCGCGGGCGATCGCGGCGCTTGGCACAACATTCCCGAACGCAACGGCACCGTCTGGGGTGGCGAGTTGAAGCCGCGCTACGACGCGATTCTGGCCAAACACCCCAAGCTCGATCGCGGCAACCATGCGAACCACTTGGGGACGTTGGGCACGGGCAACCATTTCATCGAACTTTGCCTCGACGAAACCGAAGCGGTGTGGTTTATGCTGCACAGCGGTTCGCGCGGCGTGGGTAACCGGATGGGCACTTACTTTATCGAGCTCGCCCGGAAAGATATGCGCAAGTTCTTTATCAATTTACCGGATATCGACTTAGCCTATTTCCCCGAACACACGCAGTACTTCCGCGACTATGTGGAAGCCGTCGAGTGGGCGCAGGACTATGCCCGGTGCAACCGCGACCTGATGATGGAACAGATCGTCGGGGCAGCGCGGAATTCAGGCGAGTTACCGCCGTTTAGTGCCGAAGTAAAAGCGATTAACTGCCACCATAACTACGTGGCGCGGGAATCGCACTACGGCGAAAACGTGTTAGTCACGCGCAAGGGCGCGGTACGGGCGCGCGAAGGCGACCTGGGAATTATCCCGGGCAGCATGGGCGCGCGCTCTTACATTGTGCGCGGCAAAGGTAACCCGGAAAGCTTTCATAGCTGCAGCCACGGCGCCGGGCGGGCGATGTCGCGCGAGGAGGCCAAGCGGCGCTTTACGCTGGAGGATCATGCCCGCATGACCGCCGGTGTCGAATGCCGCAAGGACGCCGACGTGATCGACGAGACACCGGCGGCTTACAAGTCGATTGACGCGGTGATGGCGGCGCAGACCGATTTGGTCGAGATCGTCCACACGCTGCGTCAGGTGGTTTGTGTGAAAGGTTGAAGCAATGTATGTCGAGTTAGATGGCCGGTTGGGCGAGGGCGGAGGGCAGATCCTGCGCACCTCGCTCAGCCTTTCTTTGGTGACGGGAAAACCGTTCCGGATCGCGCACATTCGCGCGGGCCGGAGCGGCCGGGCTTGTTGCGTCAGCACTTGACGGCAGTATTGGCCGCGGCCGAGGTGGGCGGGGCGAGCGTGGAGGGGGCGACCCTGGGCTCGACGTCAGTGGCCTTTCCGCCGGGCGAGGTAAAGCCCGGCAGCTACGCGTTTGCCGTGGGCACGGCGGGGAGCGCGACCTTGGTGTTCCAGACGGTGCTGCCGGCGTTGATGTTGGCCTCGGAGACGAGCGAGGTGGTGATTGAGGGCGGGACGCACAATCAGGCGGCGCCGCCGTTCGACTTTTTGGCGCGGACTTTTCTGCCGCTGGTGCAGCGGATGGGCGTGGGTGTTGAATTGACGCTGGAGCGCTATGGCTTCTACCCGGCGGGTGGCGGGCGGATTCGGGCGAAGATTCAACCGGTGCGGACGCTCACGCCCTTGCATTTGGGCGACCGCGGTGAAATCACGACCCGGCGGGTGATCGCCGTGGTGGCGAATCTGCCACGGCACATTGCGGAGCGCGAGGCGAAGACGGCGGCGAAGATGCTGGGCTGGGACGGGAAGCGGCCGGTGATTGAGGTGACGTCGGCGTCGACGGGACCGGGGAATGTGGTGATGGTGGAGGTGGGTTCAAGCGAGGTGACCGAGATCTTACGGCGTTCGGCCAGTTGGGAGTAAGCGCGGAGAAGGTGGGCGGGGATGCGGCGCGGGAGGCGCGGCGGTATCTGGTGTCGCCGGCAGTGGCGGGGGAGCATTTGACGGATCAACTGCTGTTGCCGATGGCGCTGGCGGGGGCGGGCGCGTTTACGGCGGCGAAAGTGAATCGGCATGCGAGCACCAATATGGAGGTGATTGGGAAGTTTCTGCCGGCTT
>JBBQQS010000520.1:0-3766 GCA_038215525.1 Bryobacterales bacterium | reverse complement strand
TGAACGGCTAGCGGCCCTTCCTGACCGAGAACGCGCCGTTGGCCGGCACTGAAGGCACCTCCGGCATCCAGATTCCGCGCATCTCGCCGTCGTCCGGCGGCTGGGTGCTGGTGCGGGCGAGCTTTCGCTTTCCGGGTCAGCCGCAGGTCTATCAGGGCCTCTTTCGCGGCTTCGGCGAGCGAGTCACCGAACTGTTGCTCTGGGATGGCCGAGCAGTGGGGGATTTCCCGCGTGGGTACACCATTGATTACGACTTTGGCATCAACAACGACGGCGTGGCTTACTATAGCCTCTCGAACCAAGGGCGACGCATTTTCTACCGGCAGGATACGGAGCGGGTAAAGGTGATTGGCGCGGGCGATGCCTTGCTGGGGTCAGCGGTGAGTAGCTTGGGGGGTGGGCGCCAAGGTTTGCCCACCAGCTTTGTAGCCGAAAACGGCGACTTCGTGCTCGCCGTGACGCTGCAAAACGGCGCGCAGTACTTTCTCCGCTACACCGCCATTAGCCCGGAGCCGCAAAACGTGCGCGTGCAAAGCGCGGCGGGTGTGCTTTGGCATCATGCCCTGGCGGGCTCGCTGGTGTTCGCCAATCTGCCGGAGGGCACCGGGGCGTTTCTGTGGGGGCCGGACGGGGGGCTGAAGCCGGTGCAGATGCTGAATACAGCTCTGCTCGGCCAGACCGTGCAAGATATCGAAAGCGGTACTCTTTCGGCCAGCGGCGAGGCCACGCTCATGCTGCGCACCAACGCCTCCAGCATGACCATCGTCCGCATGAGCGACCCACCGCGGATCATCGCCAAGGCGGGGGACCGGCTGCCCGTGACAGCGCCCTTTAACATCTTCAGCCTGGTGGGCGGCGGGCGCGTCGGCGTGCCGCACGTACTGGCGGGCGGCGAGCCTTCGAGTATTGCGATTTTGGAAGCGGCTTCGCTGAAGCCGATCGCGGCGATTGGCGACCGGATCTTCGATAGCACGCCCTGGTCCGGCGCGGCGTGGAACCAGGTGAATTGGACCGCGCGCAAGGCTCCAGCCGGCGACCTCTACTTCACCGTGCCGGCGGGCATAGTCCGAGTGGCGGCCGGCAGCACCACGCAGCAGATGTTTCTGCGCTTTCCGCTTACCGTGAACAACGTGCAAGTGACGAACCCGTCCTGGGTGGACGCGAACACCCGGGGCGACGTCTTTTGGCTGGGGTCCACCAGTGCGAACGACGCGCGGCTCTTTGTCACCCGTAATGGCACCGAGCACCGGCAATTGCTGGTTTTTAGTAACTCCGGCACCTCGGCGACGACGCTCGATGGCAAGGTGGTCTCCGGCGTGAATGGCTTCGCGCTCGATGACGATGGCCGCGTGCTGACGTCGCTGCAATTCCGCAACGAAGCCAACCAGTCGCTCTATCTCTGGAGCGGCGAGACGTGGCAGTTACTCGCGCGGCAGAACGAGACGCGGATCAATGGTCAAATGGTGCGGCAGATTCCGGGCGTTCATCGCGCGGGTGGCCGGCGGTTGTTTACTTTGCTGGGCCTGGGCGAGGGCAGTCCGGTGATTGCGGAGTGGCGAGGTTCGGCGTGGGAGATTGCGGTGAACACGACGCAGATGATGCCGCACGGCCAGCTAGTGGGCTCCGTGTTGCTCTACGATGTCAACCGGAATGGCGATCTGTTTTTTCTGCAGTCTTCGGGCACGCCCTATCTGATGGTGCGGCGCGGCGAGCAGTTTCTCACCGTGGCGAACCTTTATCGGCCGGTGGCGGAGAAGTTTTTACTGCGCGTAACGGCGATCGATTTTCGCGACGATGGGACCGCGTACTTCCTGGGGATTACCAGTGGAGACGAAGTAGTGCTCTTCTCCGCCCGGCCGCTATAGGGCCAGGTTCCGAAGGGAACATCGGTTGGCTCCGCGGTGTCAGATCCGCTATCACCACCAGTAACCCACGCTCAATCATCAATATCACTCCGCTTATCGACATCCTGCTGGTGTTGATGATTATGATGGTGATCACGCCGATTACTTCGCCAGGGCTTGCAATCTGGCCGAACTTCTCGGCGTAGGGCGTGGTGTAGAAGTAGCGCAATCCGAGGATAGGACAGCGGGTAGGGTCAAGCGGGTGGCGAAACTAGGGCGATGGGCCGCACGGGTGACCCGGTGGCGCCCCGGAATTTGAGCGGTAAACAGACGAAGGCGAACTCCGTTTGCCGGTCGCGCGCGAGGGCTTCGAGGTCGAGGTTCTCGATAATATAAATTCCCTTTTGCGGCAATAAATACAAATGCCCGAACAGCGTGGATCCAGTATCCGGATCGCGTTCCCCAGGGACGTCCCAAGCCATGTTATCCGCGCCCACCGCGACGACGCCATGGTCGGCGGCCCAAATCGATGCCGACTTGTGCATGCCCGCCGCGCGCAGGTACGCGGCTTCGTCATTCCAAATGGAAGCGTAGCCGGTGCGCACCAACAGGACGTCGCCGGGTTCAGGACGGTGCACCAGGGCTTTCTCAAGGTCATCGGCGGTGATTGAATAGAGCTCGGGCAGACGGGGCACGCCATGGTGACCGGCTACGTCGATCAGGACGCCGCGGGTGACCAACGGCGCCACGGTGTCGATGCCCAGCTCTGTGAAGCCGGCCGGCGTCTCCAATTGATCGGGATGTTTGCCGCCGAACAATTCCATGCCGCAGGCTTGGTGGCACAAGGCATCGATGTGGGTGCCGGAGTGCTCCATCATCGTGAGTACGCCGGAAGCGCCCGAGCGCGGTCGGTTGGCCGGATAGCTGTCGCTGTGGCGGCGGTGAAGCGCATAAAAATAGCCGGGCCGGTGCGACTCATGGATCGGCATGCCGGCAAAACGCGGCTGTTCGAGGTCGTAGCAGCGGGCGGCTTTCAGTTGGCGAAGAAGTTCGGCACTCATCGTAATAAAGTATACAGATGAGTAATTCCTGGGATGCGGCCCTTTACGACGACCGCCATCGATTTGTTTCTGCGTACGGTTCGAGCCTGGTGGAATTGGCCGATCCGCAAGAGGGGGAAAAGGTTTTGGACCTGGGCTGCGGCACAGGCTTGTTGCTGGAAGAACTCGCCGCCAAGGGTGCCGTGGTGATGGGTCTCGATGCTTCGGCGAGCATGGTGGCGAAGGCTCGCGCCAACTATCCGCAGTTCAAAGTCGAAGTGGGTGACGCGCGCGACTTTCATTTTCCGGCGCCGTTTCACCTCGTCTTCTCAAATGCGACATTGCACTGGATTCCGGAGGCCTCGGCCGTGGCCCACACCGTGGCGCGCGCGCTGCGGCCCAGCGGCCGTTTCGTCGGCGAATTCGGCGGGGAAGGGAACTGTGGCATCATCCTGAGCGCCTTGTTTCAGGCGGGTAAGGAATTGGGGTTGGCCCTCGACTCGCCTTGGTACTACCCATCGCTGGCCGCCTATGCGCAGGTGCTCGATGGTGCGGGATTCGAGGTCACTTTCGCCCACCTCTTTGACCGGCCCACGGAACTGAAGCATCCGGTAACTGGCCTACGCGATTGGGTGAATATGTTCGGTGGCCGCTTTCTGGAGCGCGTGCCCGATGACCGGTTGGAGACGTTCTTACAGCGCGTGGAAGCCATCGCGCGGCCCAAGCTGCATCGAGATGGCCGCTGGTACGCCGACTACCGGCGGCTGCGCTTTGTGGCGATCAAGCGTCCGGTTTAGCCAACTGCCTTCAATTGGCTTCCGCGGCTGGTCAACCGCTAAGATGATTTCTATGCGATCTCTCCTTGGCTTGGCTTTGGTGGCT
>JBBQQS010000519.1:0-3770 GCA_038215525.1 Bryobacterales bacterium | reverse complement strand
GGGTGTCGAGCGATGAGGGTAAGACATGGTCGAAGGACCTAATGCTGCGCGAAGACGGGGGCGCCTGGGATTTGGGTTACACCCGCACCGTTCGCCGAAGCGACGGCAACTTAGTCACCACTTACTACTACAACACCGCCGGCGACGGCGAGCGATTTATTGGAGCAACGATTTGGAAACCGTAAAGCTACTTCTCCTTTGTTCACTTAGCCTGGCGGCGCAGCCAGTGTACGAGACCGAACTGATCTTTGCGCCCGAGAGCTGGCATAATCACTCTTCGTCGGTGACCGAGTTGCCCAACGGGGACTTACTCGTCTCCTGGTTTCATGGCTCAGGCGAGCGGCAATCGGACGACGTGAAGATCGAAGGTGCCCGCTGGCGGAAAGCTACCAAGAACTGGACAACCCGTTTCGACCTGGCCGATACGCCGGGCTTCCCGGATACCAACTGCGTCGTCTGGCTCGACTCGCAGAAGCGGCTGTGGCTACTATGGCCCACCATCCTGGCCAATACCTGGGAATCGGCCTTGATGAAGTACCGCATTTCCACCGACTACTTACAAGCCGAAGGCCCACCGAAGTGGGATTGGCAGGATAACATCCTGCTGATTCCGCGGCGCATGGAAGAGCGCACAAAGGAGGTCTTCGAGAAAGAGCTCAAGCGCCCCGGGCCCTTTCGCGATTGGGCCTCGCGGATGATCGCACTCGCCGGGGACAAGCAGTTCTCGCGCCTCGGCTGGTTCTCGCGGACCCATCCGATTGAGTTACCCACAGGCCGAATCCTGGTGCCGCTCTACTCGGATGGGTTCTCCTTTGGCCTGATGGCCATCAGCGACGACCGCGGCAAGACCTGGCAGGCGAGCGAGCCGATCGTGGGCTTCGGCAATATCCAGCCGAGCGTAGTGCGCAAGAAGAACGGCGAGTTAGTCGCCTACATGCGCGATAACGGCCCCGCGCCGAAGCGCATCCTGAAGAGCGTCTCGAAGGACGATGGCGTTACCTGGACGCCGGCCGAAGATACAGAGATCTTTAACCCCGGCACCAGCGTCGAAGCCATCGCGTTGCGCGACGGCCGCTGGGTGATAGCTTACAACGACCTCGAAAGGGGCCGAACTTCGCTGGCCATCTCCATGTCCGATGACGAAGGTGTCACCTGGAAGTGGAAGCGCAATATGCAGAAAGGCGCGGGCAGTTACCACTATCCGTCGCTGATTCAGGCGGCGGACGGCAACTTACATCTCACTTACAGCGAATTCGAAACTAAGGACGGCAAACAGCTGAAATCGATCCGGCACGCACGGTTTAATGCGGCATGGGTTGAGGCGGGGCAGTAAGCTCATTTCAGGTGAACGACGTGGCCGGTGCGGGCGGATTCGCGGGCGGCGGCGAGGATTTCGGTGACGATCAAGTTATTCGCTAAGCCAGTAAGTCCGTCGGGTTGGCGGCCGGCGCGGACGACGCTGGTGAGATACTGAATCACATCGCCGTCGCCTAAGGGAAGCGGCGGGGCCGTGAAGGGGGTGTCCTGTTTGTCGGCTTTGAGGCGCAGGCGGTAGTCGCGGGGGTTGGAAGTTAGTAAGTAACCGGTTTCGCCGTAGATTTCCATGTCTTTGCGGCTGAAGGGCCAATTCCAGGACGGTTGGATGATCACCTGGGCGGTGGGGTATTGAAGAATGACGGTGGCTTCGTCGTCGACGTGCGGGTAAATGGCCGGCTTATTGGTTTTCGTAACCGCCGAGACCGTAAGTGGGCGGGCATTGTCGAAGAGCCAGGTGGCAAAGTTAGCTCCGTAGCAGCCGAAGTCGTAGAGGGCGCCGGCGCCGTTCTTGGCCGGGTCAGAGAGCCAGTTAAAGAACTCGGGCGGCGTGCCGATTTCCTTGGGGCCTTGGTGGCCATAGTGAGTGACAATGCGACGAACGCCGCCTAGCTTGCCCTCCTGGTGGACCAGGTTCCAGATGGGCGTATTGACGGGGTACCAGGTAGTTTCGTAATTCACCATCACGTGGATGCCGGCGGCTTTCGCGGCGGCCTCCATGGCGCGGCCGTGTTCGACGCTGATGGCCAGGGGCTTTTCCATCATGACGTGGAGTTTGCGTTTGGCGCAGAGCTGGACCGCCTCTAAATGCTCGACGGTGGAGGTGAAGACCATAACGACTTCGGGTTTCGCACGGTCGAGCATTTCGGCGTGGGAGCGGTAGAGGCGCGAGCGGTCGAATTGGTGGCGTTGGGCATAACGCTCGGCGACTTCGGGGTCAGGCTCGGAGATGCCGACGATGTCGAGGTCGGTGCGGGTAAGTGAGTTCCGCAAGAAACCAGCGGCGTGGCCGTGGGTAAGCCCGAGGATGCCAACGCGGAGCTTGGGCGCCTGGGCGAAGAGAGGTAGCGCGAGGCAGAAGAGTAATAAGGCTTTCATGAATGGTACTCCCGGTAGGCGCGGTGAAAGTAACCATCGGTCATGCCGGCGAGGTAATCGCAGACGAGCCGGTGGGCGGGTTGATGGGCGAGTTCGAGACGGTAGTTTTCGGGCAACGCTTGGGGATGTTGCAGCAGATAGTCGAACATCCAACCGATTTGTTGGGCGGAGCGGTCGCGTTCCGTCACGAGCGACGGCGAGGAATAGACGCGGGCGTGGAGGAAGTGTTTGAGCGATTGGTTTAGCTCCGCGGCGGGGGCCGTAAAGCCGACCAAGCGGACGGGGTGTTGGCGGACATCTTCGACGCTGAGTAACTGGGTGGCGAGTAAGTTCTCCTGGGTGCCGTCGATAAGGCCGGTAACCAGAGTATCGACTAAGTGGCGAATAAATTCGAGCCAGCGGACGCGTTCGGGTGCGCCGGGGTACATGGAGTCAATAGGTTCGTATAGGGCGTAAGCGCTGGGGCAGGCTTGCCAGAGGTCGTGCTTGGTGAAGAGGCCGGCATCGAAGGCGTCGTCGAGGTCGGCGGTGTTGTAGGCGATCTCGTCGGCCATGTCGATCAACTGGGCTTCGAGGGGCGGGCGTTCGCCGGGCAGGTATTCGTCGAGCGACGGAAATTCGCCGCGGACAAAGTCGCGGGAGTGTTTGGCCATGCCTTCGCGGACCTCGAAGGTGAGGTTGAGCCCAGGAAAGGCGGCGTAGTGAGATTCGAAATGCTCGACAATGCGGAGGGCGTGGACGTTGTGATCGAAGTGTTCGCCGAAGACGGCCATGCAGCAATGAAGTTCCTGTTCGCCGGAGTGGCCGAAGGGAGGGTGGCCAATGTCGTGGGCGAGGGCGAGAGCTTCGGTGAAGTCTTCGTCGAGGCCGAGACGGACGGCGACGGTGCGGGCGATTTGGGAGACCTCCAGGGTATGGGTAAGGCGATTGCGGAAGTGATCGGAGACGGAGGGCGGGAAGACTTGGGTTTTGTTTTCGAGGCGACGGAAGGCGCGGGAGTGAATGATGCGGTCGCGATCGCGCTGGAAGTCGTTGCGGTAGGGGTGGGGGAGTTCGGGGTAGCGACGGCCACGGCTAGCGGACACGGGGAGGCGAAGGCGTGCGAAACGCTCCGACTCCGCCAGACCGGGCACTGGATGCTACTTCTTCGCCGGGATCTCGCCCAGCAGGCTAACCGCGATGCGGCTGACCTGGTTGCGGGGATGGGCACGCAAAGGCTCGACAAGCTTGCGGGCCTCATCGGGCCGGGTGGCCATAATGGCGCGAGCGAGCGCCATGGTGGCTTGTTCCTTGGAGACCATGGTGGAGGGAGAAGCGAAGAGTTCGCGGAAGGTTTTTTCGTCGTCGGCGACCTTGCC
>JBBQQS010000518.1:0-3771 GCA_038215525.1 Bryobacterales bacterium | reverse complement strand
GCCAGAGAGAGTCATCGTCAGCAATTGGAGCGCCTGAAAGTCGGCTGAATTCGCGGCCGGAGCTGGATAAGCGATGTCGATGCGCGCCAGCCGGGCCAGTGGGTCAATATAGGTGCTGCGGCGTTCGTCGAGGGGTTCGGGTTCGTCGACATTGGGCGCTTCAGGCCGGGCACCCGCGGGGATGTCGCCGAAGTAGTGTTCGATTCGCGCCAACGCGTGCTCTGGGTCGACATCGCCGACGAGCGCGAGCACACAGTTGTTAGGCGTGTAGTAGGCGTTATGAAAGTCCTGCGCCTGTTCGAAAGTGAAGGCTTCGAGGTCGGCCATGGAGCCGATCGTCGAATGGGAGTTGGCGAAATTCTCAAAGACCAGTTCGGGCAGCATCTCCGAACTGCGGCCGTAGGGGCGATTGTCGTAGTTCTGGCGGCGCTCCTCGATCACCGTGGCGCGTTGGTTCTCGAAGTTGGCGGCGGTGACGGCGAGGGACTTCATGCGGTCGGCTTCGAGGAACAGGGCGAGGTCGAGTTGATTGGCGGGCAGCGTCTGGTAGTAGTTGGTGCGCTCCGAACTGGTGGTGCCATTCATGGAGCCACCGTTGTTTTGGATCAGGAGGAAGTGTTCGCCCTTGCCCACGTTCTCTGAGCCCTGAAACATCATGTGCTCGAAGAGATGGGCGAAACCGCTTTGGCCGGGCCGCTCGTCACGGGAGCCGACATCGTAGGCGAGCGAAACGGAGACGGTGGGCGCGGTGTGATCTTCGGAGAGAATCACGCGCAGGCCATTGGCCAGTTGGTGTTCACTAAAGTTGACAAGCGCATTGGCGCGGAAGGATGCCATTGCTAACCAGTCTAGCGGACTGGGCTTTACCTTGTTGGCGGTACGCGAATTACAGTTCCGGGCTCGAGTCCGTCCAAGGCGGCCAGCAATTCAGAGACCAGGAGTTCGAAAGCTGCTTGCTTTATTGCTGCGACGGTGTGATCAGTTACTTCTTCCAGGACGCATCCCGCCCAGCCTGCCGCGCAAGCGGCGGGGCACAATGTCCAGTTCTTAACCCTTTCCTAAAGTCCCGAATAACTGCATTTCCCCTCGTTGGTGCCAGCTCCTCTGGAAGTATGCGACGTATTGCGGATTCGATAATGTGCTCCGCCGCTTGCTCTGCAGGCTAGGCGGGACGCGTCCTAGAGCGAATGTGACCCACCGCTTACGCGGCGGGCTGGGCAGGTTTAGGCCGCAAGAGTCAACAAAATCAAGTGGTAAGAAAGGTCGGTTCTCCCGAGATGATTTCCGAATCGCGAACAATTACGGTATCCATAGTACGATTTTTCCATAAGGCGGGGTTCATTTGAAGAGTGCACAGGCCGCACGGTTCTCCTTGGTTAACTCCACCTCGGCGGCGATGACGCCGAAGGCCGACCAGTTCGAATCGCGCGACAGCTTGCGGAGTAAGGTGCACCCTTCGCCGACGCGCCCGCCCAGAATCTGCTGGAGCGCCACCGCGGACGCGGCGTTGGTGTAGGCGATCCCCGTTGACTCGAGCATTTCCTTCTCGCTCACCTTGCCCTGGAAATATCGCAGATCGCGATAGTTACTTTCGTTCGACCGCATTTGTAGACCGTCCTTCACACTGCCCAACAGTTCTTTGCCTTCGCCGCTACGGCCGGCGCGGCGCAGGGCGCGATAGTGCCAGTCGGCGATGCCCATCAGGTACTCCGGGGTTTGGGGCAAGGTCGCGCAGCCGACCATGCCCGCTGGCAGGCTTTTGGCGAACTCATCGGGCTTGCCGGCCATGTTGACGCAGCGGGCGAACTCGTTGGCGGCGTCGCCGTAGCGCTGAGAGAAGTAGTAGGCGAGGCCGAGGTAGTACGCGGCCTCGAAGGACGACGGTGCGAGGGACCGGGCTTTTTCGAGGTCGACAATGGCGAGGTCGAACTTGCGCAGCGAGATCTGGCGGTGGCCGCGCCAGCGATAGGGCCGCGGATCGTTGGGGAACGCCTGCATCGCCTTGGTGTAGACGCCGATCGACGCGTTGTATTGGAGCAGTGCGTCGCGCACTTGGCCGGCCTTCAGCATGGCATCGAGCTTCCCGGGGGACTTGGCCAGGTCGGCGTCGGCGGCGGCGACGCGGCCATCGTCCTTTTCGGCGCGCAGGGGGACGCCGAGCAGGGAAGTGCCTTCGGGTTTGTCCTGCGCCCCGAGCGCAAAGGCGAGGCAGAGGAGAGTCAGAAAAGGTTTAAACATGTTGTTCCAGAACTTTGGCCAGCTCGGCCGGAATGGCGCAGGAGCGCTCGGTTAGCGGATCCATGCAGCAAATCACGAGTTTCCCACGAGCGCGCAGGGTACCGTCAACTTCCACTTCAAAGCCCAGGGTGAAGGCCCGGCTCCCCAGGCGTTCGACCCGGACGACGATGTTCATTAGATCGTCATCGACCAGGGCGCCCACGAAATCGGCTTCCACCCGGACGCGCGGGTACTTGACGCCCAGAGTGTCGATGTAGGAATAAGGAATCTGGGCGTCGCGCAGGAATTCCGACTCGGCGGCCTCGAAATAGCGGAAAATGGCCGCATTGTGAATGCGGCCACTTGCGTCGGTGTCGGCGAACCGGAGCCGGCAGGAGTAGATAAAAGGCATTGCTCCTATCCTAAGACGTACGGGAGCAGAATTCGGGTTTCCGAGGTGGTAAAGTAAAGCGAACATGCCAGTCTATGTGGCCGGGCGCACTGATGTTGGGTTAGTCCGGCCCAACAACGAAGATCGATACCTTATCGCGGACGACCTCGGGCTCGCCTTGGTCGCCGATGGGATGGGCGGAGCTGCCTGTGGCGAGGTGGCGGCGCAGATGACCGTCGACTGCGTGGCGGACCTGTTGCGGGCGTCGGGCATCAACGGCCACAGTGTAGCCGCGCTCGAAACAGCTATCGCGGAAGCCAATCGCCGCGTCTGGCGGCACGCTAAGCAAACCCAGCAGTGCAAGGGCATGGGCACCACCATTGTGGCCGCGTGCTGGCAGGGAGAGCGTTTGGCCATCGCCAACGTGGGCGACAGCCGCGCTTACCTCTTGCGGGAGAATCAACTGACGCAACTCTCCTACGACCAAAGCCTGGTGAACGAACTCCGTCACAATCTAGGGCTAAACGACGAGCAGATTAAGCGCTACGCCAATCGTAACGTCCTTACCCAGGCCATCGGCACCTCGGAGAACGTCTCCATCCGTACCAATGAGATCGACTTTCACCCGGGTGACGTGGTGATGCTCTGTTCGGACGGACTGCACGGGTTGGTCGACGATGCCGTCATCCATGAGATCCTCGCCGACGCCGGCTCGCTCGAAGTTCAGGTTACGCGCTTGATCGAGGTGGCGAAGCGGGCGGGTGGCAACGACAACATCACCATCGCCGTGATCCGCCATAGCTGAGGGCGAATCGATGCGCATTCCGGCAAAACTCTGCCATGATTATGCCCGATCCTCGCGCCTCGAATGGCTCGAAACTAATGGCACGGGCGCCTTTGCCATGGGCACGGTGAGTGGCGCCAATACCCGGCGCTACCATGGCTATCTAGTTGCGGAAGCCGACCGCACGGGCCGCCAGGTCTGGCTTGCCAAGGTAGACGAAGAGTTGAACGGCGAAGCGCTGGGGGCTAATCAATTTCCGGGTTGCGTGCATCCCACCGGTTACCAGCACCTGGTGGACTTCTCGCTTGACCCCTTCCCTACGTGGAGCTATTGGGTAGACGGGGTGCTTTTGCGGAAGGCCGTCTTCCTGGTTCCTGGC
>JBBQQS010000517.1:0-3782 GCA_038215525.1 Bryobacterales bacterium | reverse complement strand
ACCCTGAGGGAAATGCGCGACAGCTACGAGCGGTGGACTCTGACCACCATGACCGCCGCCGCCTTTATGTTGGCGCATCAGGTGGCCGGCAAGGCGGCTCGAGACGCTTTGTTTCTGGCGCATTATACGCCGCAGGATCTGCCCAAAATGGTGATCTGCGCCGCCGCCGTGGCCATCGCGCTCAGCTTCCTTTTTGCCCGCGTCCTGGCCAGCGCCGGGCCCCGCTTCACCGTGCCCGTCACCTTCCTGCTGAGCGCCCTGCTGCACCTGGCCGAGTGGGCGATGCTGCCCGTGGCGCCCCAAATCGCGGTGGTCGGCATCTATCTCCACATCGTCGGGCTGGGCGCCATCCTGCTCTCCGGCTTCTGGGCCTTGGCCAGCGAACTCTTCGATCCGCGGGAAGCCAAAGTCCGCTTCGGGCGCATCGCCGGCATGGGAACGGCGGGCGGCATTGCCGGCGGTTTGCTCGCCGAACGGACGGCGGCTTGGTTTCAGCCGACGGCCGTCCTGCTGCTACTCGCCGCCTGCCATTTGGCGGTGGCGGTGGCCCTGAGTTTGCTGCGGGGTGAAGCGGAGGGCGCGCACAAGCCGGCCGAAGCCCTGCCCTCAAAGCGCGAAGTGTTTGCGCGGGCCCCGTTCCTCTGGAGCCTGGCGGTGCTGGTGCTGGTGGGAACGACGTCAGCGGCGATGCTCGACTATCTGTTCAAGTCCGGCGCCGTGCAACAGTTCGGTGGCCGATCGCCGGCGCTGTTGCGATACTTCGCCCTTTTCTACACCGGGGCACAGGTGCTGACGTTCCTGGTGCAGGTCGGTTTAAGCCGACTTTCGCTTGAAAAATTGGGCCTCGCGCGCACGGTGGGCAGCCTCCCGTTTGCCGTCGGCGCCGGCTGCGTGCTGGCCCTCTTTCTACCGATGTTTTCGGCGATCGCCAGTGTCCGTGCGATCGAGTTAATCTTGCGTGGCTCGCTTTTCCGCGCGGGCTACGAGATCTTCTACACGCCCATCGCGCCGCGCGACAAGCGCTCGGTGAAAGTGCTCATCGACGTCGGCTGCGACCGGTTGGGCGACGCCGTCGGCGCTGGCATCGTCCAGTTCGCCATCTGGATCGGGCCGGCTCTCGCCCGCACGGAGTTGCTGGCCGCCACCATCCTCCTGGCCGTACTCGCTGGCACCATCGCCAGTTGGATCGACACAGCGTATCGCCTGGTGCTCGAACGCGGGCTCATCGACCGCGCCGTGGAACTCGACCTCGCCGATATCCATGACTCCACCACCATGTCGATCGTCCTCCGGACCGCCGTCCCTGCGCCAGCGGCTGCCAGAACCCGACCCGAAACTCCCTTGCCCCGACCGGCGGCCCTCGATCCTTTATCCGAAACTCTCGCGAAACTCCGTTCCGGCGACGCCGCCTTGGTGAAAGCCACCTTAGCCGATGGCCCTTGGAACGACCCGCTCATCGTGCCGCAATTGATCCGGTTGTTGGCCTGGGACGAAGTGAGCCCGCGGGTGCAACAGCATTTAACCGCCGCCATGCCCGCCATCACCGGGCAACTCTCCGATGCCTTGCTCGACGAGCAGGAGGACTTCGCCATCCGGCGTCGCATTCCCCGCCTGTTGGCCCGCGCGGACCAGTCGCCCCGCGCGGCCGCCGCCCTCGCCGAGGCACTCGATGCCACGCGTTTCGAGGTCCGCTTTCAAAGCGGCCGCGCGCTCGATTCCATGCGTCAGCGCAACCCCGCGCTGCCCATTCCGGAAGCGGCCATCTGGGCCGTGATCGAACGCGAACTCCACACCAATCGGCCCATCTGGCAGGGTTATCGATTGCTCGACAAACGCGAACCCTCCGGAGACGAGGCCGAGGACCGCTTCAACTTTCTCGACGACCTGCTGCGCGAACGCTCGAACTTGAGCCTGGAACATGTCTTCTCGTTGCTGGCCTTGGTGTTGCCCCGCGAACCCTTGAAGATCGCCTTCCGCGCCTTGCATACGGACGACCGGCAGTTGCGCGGCTTGGCGCTCGAGTACTTGGAGAGCGTCCTGCCCGTCAGCGTGCGCACCGGGCTGTGGGATGTGATTGAAGGCTCGCCCAAGCCCGAGAGTGATGCCGCGCCGCAAGAGGCGTTGGACCGGCTGATGCAATCGCAAGCGATGGTGCAGTTAAAGTTCTCTAACGAGAGATCCGCTGCTTCCTGAGCCGCGTAAGAATCCTTTCCGAAGGCTATTACATCAAAGTAAAAAGCAAATTAAATATGCAAATCGCAAAAGTAGTTCTTGGGGTCATAGTTCCACTTCTGCTGCCGGCGCAGGAGGATACCCGCACGGCACAGATTGAAAAGGCCCGCACCCAAAAGGCGGCGCAACTAAAGCCTGACGAAGTCTCGAAGACTGAAAACCTGTTGAGCCGCTTTAAGGACGAGAAGTTTCTGGAGCGTTTTTCGCAAGGCTTTAATGGTGTTCGCGCCAAGATTGGCAACATGGTGACCGGAGGCGGCTTCGCCATCGGGCCGGAGTATTCTCGCGAAGACCTGCTCAAAGGAAACCTGAAATTTCGCACCGCGGCCCAGGTCTCGACGCGCGGCTATTACAAGATCGACAACCAATGGACTTTGCCGCGCGTGGGAAGCAATAAGCTCTCGCTCGATATTTACACCGTCCATCACAATTACGCCAGTATTAACTACTACGGCCCGGGGCCCAACTCCACCAAGGGCGGGCGCGCCAACTACCGGCTCGAAGATACTTCCACCGAAGCGACGGCCGTCTTTAATCCGGTTCGCGGGCTCGCCATCGGCGGGACGATCGGCGGCCTCTGGATTAACATCGGCCCGGGCACCGACCGCCGATTTATCTCCGCCGACCGCCTCTTCACCGAAGCCCAGTCGCCGGGGATTCAGCGGCAGACCAATTTCCTCCGCCACGGCTTCTTTCTGCAACATGATACGCGGGATAATCCGGTCACCGCCAAGGCTGGGCGTAATATTATTTTTCAATACACTTGGTTTGACGACCGGAAATTGAACCTCCACAATTTCCGCCGGATCGATGCCGAAGTACAGCAGTTCATCCCGATTTTGAATCGCTCGCGCGTGTTCGCGCTGCGCGCCAAAACTGTCTTGACGGAGGCCGACGGCAACCAGTCGGCGCCTTTTTACCTGCAGCCGATCCTCGGCGGTTCCGATGATTTGCGCGGCTTTCGGCCCTTCCGCTTCAGCGGCCGGGACATGGTCGTTTTTAACGGCGAGTATCGCTGGGAGATCTTCGCGGGCCTCGATGGCGCGCTGTTTATCGACGCCGGCAAGGTGTTTTCACGGCGTGGTCAACTCAACTTCGCCAACCTCGAAAGAAGTTACGGCTTCGGTCTACGGGGCAACGCGCGCAATGCCACGTTCCTCCGTGTGGATGTTGGCTTCAGCCGCGAGGGCTTCCAGGTCTGGGTGAAGTTTAACGACGTTTTTGCGCAGCGCCGACTGGGCGCTGCCATCGCGCAGCCCGTGTTTTAAGGAGAAACCCCAATGATCACCCGCTTCACTCTCCTCATGATTCTCCTCAGCGGCGTTGCCTCGGCCCGCAAATTCTATGACGACGATCCCATTCTGCGCGAACCCAAGCCGCGCGATGTGGGTGTTCTGCAGGCGCGCAAACTAAGCGACGTCTATGACCTTTTCTCCCTCCAATTCGGTGACCTCGGCGAGCGCCAACCGCCGCCCGGCAGCACCAAACCCTTGATCCGGGCCCAAGGGATCAACACCATTGAGAATCCCTTCGACGACGCCTGGTGGCAG
>JBBQQS010000516.1:0-3783 GCA_038215525.1 Bryobacterales bacterium | reverse complement strand
AGTCCGTTGACCGGCATCTCACCGGTCGAAAACTCAGGACCGCTGATGTATTCGTAAAGCACCTTTCCAACCCGGAAGCGCGGAGTGGCTTTAACGCGGAAACGCAGCCTGTAGGGCACATCGATCGCCAGCCGGCAGAATGGCCGACCATCCAGCACCACGCTCTCCGCGCCAATCAACCCCCGCCAGTTGCGCGAGTGCCGGTTCGATTGGCGACCCGCGTGACGGATGACGAGTCGGAAATCCCTGCCAGCTGCCGGAAGTGTGTCGTCGATAAGAATGACCCCGCCGGTGCCGCCGGGATGCGGCGCGACGAGCACGGCCTCGGGAGGCACGCTCCCATCGACGAATGTGAACGGCGCAATCAGATTTTCCAGCGCGCCCCACACAGCAAACTTCATGGCTTTGTCGTCGGAAGCAGATGCACGGAACGTCACGGTCACCTGGTCGTCCGTCGCCAGGCTCGCCAAGTCGGTGATCGTGGCTGTCTGATCATGACAGCGCGGTGTCTCGGCGCATGGATCGAATGGCGGGCACCCGCTCCAATCCTCGGAGTAGTCGTAGTGCCGCTCAGCACCCGCGCGGCCCTTGCGGAACGACCACTGCCCGCGGAGCGACTCGTGCATCACGGTCTCGATCCCTGTGCCGGGCTTGTTGCAGACCATGTTGCCCATCTGCTCGCCGCGCCAGTAGATCGTCTGCGGAATAAACCCACCCGCCGCCTTCATCATTGTCGCCCACTCGGGCAGGTTGATGAGCTTGACCCGGCCCTTATCCCGCTGGATGCAGAGCCAGTCGAGAAAGCGCAGGTTGGCATCGAAACATTTCGGCGTTGGAAAAACTTCCATGTCGAACGTGTGCAGCAGCGGCCGCTGGGAGAGTTCGGCCATACGGATCCAGTCCTCGAACATCGCGTAGAGTTCGTGAACATGCTCGCCCGTGGCCAGTGTGCGTTCCGGTCCCTGGATCATGTTGCCGGCGGTGGCGACGACCTCGGGCCAGTGCTCGATGCAATTGAGTGGGTTGCGCGGGCACATGCTCGAAGCGATCAGTTCATCACCGGGACGGGGCACCATCAGCTTGCGGAACTCTTCGTCGCCAACGTAGTAGGGCGTAATCGGGCAGCCGGTATGCTGAATGCCCCACGCGCCGTCTTGGCTGACCTGCGGAGCGCACATGCCGAGGAGGTATTTCACACCTTGGTTTTTGAGCGCCCGCATGAACGCGGTCCCTGGAGTATAGGTTGCGAAGGCATCCATCTTGGTGAAACCGCTAGACAACCAGCGCTCGCGGACAATGCGCAACAGCCGTTCGCACGTGGGCAAATCGTAGTCATACCAGTTCGGGCTGACGAGCGACGAGTCGACCTCCTGCGCCCAGGCACACGGTGCCACGAGGTTACCGCGCTGCTGCCATTCGATCGCTGCGGCCAGATCATCCGGTAGCAGGTGGTCGAGGTGCGTGATATGAACATGATAGTCCATCGGCAGTCGGCGGATGGCGAGTTCATTCAGCCATCGGCGCATGCCGCCGGGGCCAACCCCATGTTCGGTGCCCTGCACCTGGCTGTAGATTTGAACGTGGAGCATAGGTTCTGGGGACACATCGATAATGGGTGTGTGAGTCATACAGTATTCTTGAGCATCATCGTTTGGTTCAATCTCCAGCGGCCCAGCGCGTAAGACGATTGAGTTCTTGCTGCCAGGCAGGCGATTGCCAGAACGGGGTCTTGGGAGTTCCCATAACAGTGCCCAGCACCACCGCCACACGGCCTTTGCCATGGGAGCCGGTGACGACCATCGGCCTGTCTCCCGCCTTCATCTCCACCTTCGCACCGTCCTTGAGACTGACTTCGTGGATCCACGCGCAGTTGCCCAGCGAGCGGAAACCCGCTTTCACGGGCTCTCCCTCCGCAGAGATCCATTTCCGGTCAAAGACGTTGTCCACTTTCACCGGCAAGATGGATTCCAAGAGACTGCCCGCCATTCCTCCGTGGCCGAAGCCAAAAAATCCGCCGAAGACGATCAGACCTCCACCCTCCTCAACAAACCGCTTGAGGGCATACTGCTGGGCGGGCTTCAATGCGGTGGCTGGAATATCCGATAACACCACGAGCTTCAACCCCGGCGCAACCACAAGTTCAGGCTTGAGATTTCGCTCGTCCTGAAAAGATTCTGTGCAGGCGAGTCCGGTCTCGCGCAACGCCGTGTCGATGCCGGTCAACTCGGTGAAGAGTCCGCGTCCAATCCAGACCGGAGCAGGAGCCTGGCCCGTCGGCGCAGGGAATGCCTTGTCGAGATCAATCCCGGCATAGAGAAGATCCATGGCCTCCTGATCGCTCACCGGACACAGCCTTTTGAGTTCCAGGTAGTCAAAGGAGTAGGAGCCCTTTCCGCGCCAGTCCCAAGTGTAAAAACTGCCGCCGCCAAAGGGATAGTAGAAATAGACCGGAAAATCCTGGTAGGTATTCGGGGAGGTGAAGTCCGAGGCGTCGATCTGGTCAAGGGTGACTCCGCCACCACCGTTGAGGGCGATCCCAAGAGCTGGGTTGGCTCCGGGTGCCTGCTGTTTGAAGCGATAGTTCACCATGTAGAGGCCGGGCGTTTCGCTCCGCCGGGTGCCTCCCATGATCTTGGTGCCGGCCACTTCCGCCCCTTCACTCACCTTCCAAGCGAGTCCTGTTTCGGTTTCGAGGTCTTTTCCCCGGTCCAGGCCATAGCCGTCGGAAATGCGATTGGGCTTCGGAGCGTTCGCGGCGGGAGAAGGTGGCTGGAGCCTGCGAACCTGCATCGCATCCAGCAGCAGTCGGCCCGGCACCTGACTCGCGGCGAACCGCAATTGAAAAGCGGTCTCGCCCTCGCGCACGCGGATGACGACAAACGTGGATTTCCATTGCCCGTTGGCGGTCGGTCCCTGATCGAAATAGCAGTAGAGCGGCGGCCCGGGAGTGGAAAGCTCACCCTTCGCCCCCGCCCTGCGATCCAGATAGAACAACTTGCCAGGCGTGGCTCCTTGCAGAAAATCATACCGATACCAGAATGCGATGAGATACCAGCCAGGCTCCACCATTACGATGGGCGAGGTCATCTGTGCGGCAGTGGCACCTCCCTCCGCGTTGCCTATTTCGAAGACCAGGGCCTTCGCCCCTGCGCAGGACTCCAGCGCGATGCCCAGGGCGACTTTTTTGTCCGTGTTCCCGGAAATTTTCCACCCGGCCGGAATGCCCTCCGCATCGGCCTCCTCAAACCCCGCGTTGGGCAGGAGGTTGGGACCGAAGAGCGGCGGGGTGGTCGCCATGAGCAGCGAACCAAAGCCCCCCATTGCCCAGCACAGCAATGTGATTGGAACTATTTTTCGCATGGCCGGGCTATTCGTAAGGCACCACGAGGAGGCTCCAAATAGCAACGGGAGGAAGCATGATCGCGGCCCCATTGGCTGATTCGCTGGCCTGCGCCACCTGAGCCACAGGAGTTAGGTCCGGCGAAAGCACCCGCGCCTCGTTCCATCGCGGAGTCTTGCCGTTGAACAGCGAGCTAGCAATCTCGACCTTCACGTCGGTCGCTGCGGGGGGCGCCTTGGCGTCAACCGTGAGCCCTTTTTCCAGTGGCTCATTGAGGAAGTGCAGGACCAGATAAGACCCGGTCGGCGTCTCAAGGCGCTGCACGAAATGTTTCCAAAAAAGCGGGCGGCTCCCGCTGACGACGATTTGCTTTTCTGCCTCGGCCGCTGGCAACCGCCGGAGGGCGTTGTTCAGGATGAACTCGCTGTAACGCATGGTGAACC
>JBBQQS010000515.1:0-3801 GCA_038215525.1 Bryobacterales bacterium | reverse complement strand
GTGAGCACCGGGATCAGGTTGAACTGCTGGAAGATGAAGCCGATGTGGCGATTGCGCCAGCGGGCGAGTTCTGCGTCGTCGAGTTTCGAGAGGTCCTCGCCAAGGACGGCGATCTTGCCCGAAGTAGCCCGGTCCATGGCGGCGATCAGGTGCATCAGGGTCGACTTGCCGGAGCCCGACGGACCCATCAGCGCCACGAAGTCGCCTTTGTTGATCTCGATATCGCAGTTGTCGAGCGCCCGCACCTCGAACTCGTCCCGCTTGTATACCTTGCTCAGCTTGCGCGCTTCAATCACCACTTCGCTCATCACTTACTCCTTACCGGCGCGCCGGTCTTCAAGTCGGCGGGCGGCTCGATAATCAACGTTTCGCCGCCGGTGAGGCCTTCGAGACGCACGCCGGCCGAGTTCTCACCCTTGGCGCGCACCATCCGCTGTTGGGCTTTGCCGTTTTCGATAATCCAGACGACCCCATTGCGGAGGGCGGCTTTGGGCACCACGACGATAGGCAAGCCCGCCGGGGCGCCGTCCGTAGCGCCCTCGCGCTTGGCATCGTCTTCAAACTGCACCGTGGCGTTCATCTCCGGACGCAGGTAGTCGTCCGGGTTCAGGATCTTCACCTTCACCTGCACGGTGGCCTTTTGGCGGTTGGCCTCGGGCGAAATCTCGGTGATGGAGCCTTTGTACTTGCGATCCGGATAGGCGTCGGTAAAGACGATGGCTTTGTGACCGAAGTGCAGCTTGGCGAAGTCGGACTGGTTGATGTCGAGCTCCACTTCGATGTCACTGAGATCGGCGAGCGAAACCACGAAGCCCTTTGGACCATTGGCGCCCGAAAAGCCAGTCGTCACAAACTCGCCCTTTTCGACATTACGTTCCAGGATGGTGCCGGTCACCGGGGCGCGGATGACGGTGTTGTTCAACTGCGTCTGCGCATATTCCAGGCGGCCCTGGGACTCGCGGATGCTGCCCTGTATCGCGGCGATGGCCTCTGGGCGCGGACCCAGCGTCGCCAGCTTCAGCGTGCGGTCAAGGCTTTTGACGCGGCCTTCGAAGCTGTCCATGCGCGCCACGGCGTCGTCGAGGGCTTGCCGGGCGAGCACGCCTTGCTCCACCAACTGGCGCGTGCGGTTGAGGCTGATCTGGGCGTTCTGACGGTCGGCCTTGGCCTGGTCAAGGTCGGCTTGCGCGCGCTGCACCTCTTCGGGGCGGGAGCCGTTTTGCGCCTCAAGCAGCCGGGCTTTGAGCGATTCGAGTTGGCCCAAGGCCTGATTCAGGCTGGCCCGGTACTCTTCGTCTTCGAGGCGTACGATGGTCTGGCCTTCCTTCACACGGTTGCCCTTGTCGACGCCGATCCAGGCCACTTTACCGATCACCTTGGAGGCGACTTCGATCTTGTGGGCGGCGACAATGTAGCCGGTGGCGTCGAGCACGCTGCCGACGCCAGCACCGGCACCAGCAGCGAGCGGCGGCGGCGCGAGCACAGTGCTTACCACCACGGGGGCATTCAGCATTTTGTAGCCGAAGTTGGCGGCGCCCGCCAGAACGAATAGCAGCACGCCGCCGATGATCCAGCGTTTGGCCCAGTTGCCGCCCTTTGTGGTCTGGTTGCGGTCAATCTTGAGGCTCTTGAGTTCGGCGTCCATGCTCACGGTGTTTTAGATGTCCCTCACGTTAGATGTCCCTCAAAGCGTCAAGTATCTGTTTTCTGGCGGCGGAAGCGGCGGGCAGCAAGCCGCCCAGCGCGCCCATGAAGAGCGCGAAGAGCAGGCCAGAGATCATCACCTCCGGAGTGATCTTGAAGCTGAAAGCGACCTCGGAAAACGTGGTGAGGCTGCCAATGCCGGTGGTGAAGCCGTTGAGCGGCAGCACCAGCAGGCAACCCAGCACGCCGCCGATTGAGGCCAGCACCAGGCTTTCGAGGAGGAAGCTCAACAGCACGCTTAACTTCGAGAAGCCGAGGACGCGCAAGGTGCCGATTTCGCGCGACCGCCTCGCCACCGCCGCGTACATCGTGTTCATCGCCGCAAACGAGCTACCCACGGCCATCACAATGGCGATGAAGATGCCCAAGAACTGAATCGGCGCAGCGGAACTGGTCTGCTGCTCGTAGTACCTCTTTTCGGTCATCGCGCCCAGCGACAGTCGCTGATCGTCCTTAAGGCCTTTGATGAACGGCTCCACATTCGAGATGGGCTCGACGCGGACCAGCGCGGAACTCAGCGTGTCGCAGCGATTGTCGTCGGAGCAGATCTGGTCGAGATCGCCCCAGATCTCGCTGTTGGCGGCGGACTCGCCCGCGTCGAAGATACCGACCACGCGCCAAGTAGCTTTGCCGAAGCTGAGGTCCTGGCCGAGGGCGGCTTCGGGATTCCGCTTGGCGACGTTCTTGCCAACGGTGACCTCGCGCTTGCCCGCCGCGAACCAACGCCCCGCGGCAAGCTTGATCTCCGGCCTCAGCTTCAAGCCCGGGTCCGGCTTCAGACCGCGGATGGAGATGTTGATGCCAGAGTCATAATCAACGCTCTTGAGCTGCACCGTGCTCACCATCTCGAGCGATGCCAAGGGCTGCCCGGACGCGTCTCGCTTGATGCCGGGGCGGAGTTTCAAGTCCTGAAACTGAGTGCGGGTGAGGTTGCTGCTCAATTCGGACTCGGCGCTCTGCCGCATCACCAACACGTTGCCTTCGACGCCGGTGCTCGAGAAGGCGGACTGGAGGCCGGTAACCAACGCGAGAATCGACAGCAGCACGGCAACCGTCAAGGCGATGCCCAGCGCGGTCATCAAGGTGGTCGTCTTGCGGACCCACAGGTTGCGCAGGTTGTAAGAGAAGGGGAGCTTCATGGGGTTAACCGGAGTACCGCATGGCGTCGATGATGTTGGTGCGCGAAGCGCCGAACGCGGGCAGGATGGCGGCGATGGTACCCATCACCACGGCCGCGCCGATCACCGCGGCCCACATCCATGGCACCAGTGCCATGCCCTCCAGATTCGCGAATCCGCCAGAGGCACTGGCAACGCCACGGCACAGTACCCAGGCAATACAGCAGCCGAGGATCCCACCGAGGAACGAAATGACGGTGGCTTCGCCCAGAATCATGCCCAGCACTTCGCTATTGGTGAAGCCGAGCGTCTTCATGATGCCCACCTCGCGCACGCGTTCGCGGACACTCATCGCGATCGTATTGCCGCATACCAGCATGATGGTGAAGGTGATGGCCGCCGAGATGGCGAACAGATAGAGCTTCACGTTGCCCAGGAAATTGACGAAGCTGGCGGCGAAGGCGCTCTCGCTTTCGGTCTTCGTCTTCACTTGCGCGTTGCGGAAGAGGCTGTCCACCTGTTGGGCGATCGCTGGGGCGGCTTCGGGCGTTTGGGCCAGCATCAGGTAGGTGCCGGCAAAGTCGCGGCGATCGGCGGGCAGGCTCTTCCACAGGTAGTCGATGTTGAACCACATGGTCTCTTCGTTCTTAGGCGCGTCAAAGAGGCCGCGGACGTTGAACTCGAGGTCGACGGGGAAGATGTCGCCCTTGAGCGTGATCTTGTCGCCGACCTTGATGTTGAACTTATTGGCTAAGTCCCGGCCAAGGATGGTACCGGCGCGGTCGGCGATAAAGGCCTTCTTCTCGGCGTCGCTCAGCTCATAGTCGGGGTAGATCTTGAAGAGCTGTTCGGGCTCGCAAGCGAAGCGGGCGAAGAAGTTCTTGGGTTCCTTGTACACGCCGCCGAACCATTGGTAGGCCATGATGGACTCGACACCGGGTACCTGCCGGATCTTGGCCTCATAGCTGATCGGCATCAC
>JBBQQS010000514.1:0-3826 GCA_038215525.1 Bryobacterales bacterium | reverse complement strand
ATCGAGGATCTCCGACAGCGGGCCTGGACTCTCATCGCGCCCAGCTATCGCGCCCGGCTGGCCCAGTTAGCGGAGGAGTTTGGCGAAGCTAAGTCCAAGGGTCTCGGCACGGACGATCTGGCGTTGGCGGCAGAAGCTGCTGCGCAATCGCGAGTGGCCTCTCTAATGGTGGAAGCAGAGCGTCGAATTCCCGGCATTTTGGACTCGGACACCGGCCATATGAAGCGCGACAGTGCAGAAGATCCTCAAGTGGACGACCTGCTCGATGATATTGCGGAGTTGGTTATACGACGTGGGGGGAAAGTAGTCACCGTTCCGGCAGCCGACATGCCGGCCACGACGGGTCTGGCAGCCACGTATCGCTTTTAGTTGCCTATTCGGGTAGGAAGCGGACTTAGGTTGCAGCGCAGCGTTTCTACTTGATAGGTTGCGAGCCTGGGCGCGGGAAGGCCTAGTGTCCGGTACCACCTGACATCGAGCTTAAAGAGTACAATTAAGTTTGCCTAATAATCATCCACTGGAGAGTTGGAGTTTCCTCGGCAGTGTGGTCCTTTTGCTGGCCACGGCCGTAATTTGTGGAGTTATTGCGCGCCGATTGAAGCAGAATCCGGTGGTGGGATACTTGGCGGCCGGGATGCTGCTGGGGCCGACGGGGATGGGGCTGATCGGCAACAATGGCCAGTTGCGCGACCTGAGCGAACTGGGCGTGGCCCTGTTGCTGTTCGCAATCGGCCTTGAGTTCTCCTACGCGCGATTGCGGCAGATCGGCTCGATTGCCTCGGTGGGAGGCACGTTGCAGGTGGCGTTGACGATTGCGGCGGTGCTGGGCCTGTATCTCGCGCTAGGCTCACCGCTGTCGGAAGCTTTCGTGGTGGCGGCGGGCGTGGCGATGAGCAGTACGGCCGTGGTACTGCGAGTGCTGGCGGACCGGAGCGAACTCGACAGCCAACACGGCAAGAATGCGATCGGCATTTTGCTCTTGCAGGACCTCGCCGTGGTGCCGTTGCTGATCATCACCGAGACCATGGCCGAAGGCGCAGGCGGGGCGGGGGCGGTGAAGGCGCTGTTGCTGAAGGTGGGCCTGGGTGTTTTGCTGGGGTTCGGGTTGCTGGTGCTGGTGAAATTCGTGATGCCGGGCCTATTGACGCGAGTGGCGGCGACTGGGTCCCGCGAATTGCCGGTGGTGCTGGCCGTGGTTTCGAGCCTGGGGGCGGCCTGGGCCGCGCATTCGGCCGGATTATCGCCGGTGCTGGGGGCGTTCGTAGCGGGCTTACTGTTGGCGGAATCGCCCTTTGCGGAGCAGATCCGGGCGGACATTACGCCTCTTTCGGCGGTGTTCATCACCATCTTCTTTGCCAGTATCGGGACGATTACGAAACTGCCGGTGGGCTGGGACATGCTGATCCTGTTGCCGCTGGGAATGCTCTTGCTGCTGATTAAGGCGGTGATTCTGGGCGGTATTGTCTGGTATTTGCAGCGATCCCTGCGGACGGCGGTGGCCACGGCCTTCACGCTTTGCCAAGTGGGTGAGTTCACCTTCGTGATCGCCGATGCCGGTTTCCGCGGTGGTTTGGTAACGCTGCCGCAGTTCCAGACCTTGTTGGGAATCTCCATCGCCAGCCTGATCCTGACGCCTTATCTGATCGGATGGGCGCCGGCGGCGGCCACGCTGATACTGCGCCGCATGAAGCAGACGGAACGCAAGATGCTGGAGCAGGAGACTCACCGGCGTGGCCACTATGACCGCGTGCTGATTGTGGGTTTTGGGCCGGCGGGCGAGGAGATCATTGAGGTCTTGAACGAAGCCAAGGTTCCGTATCTGGTGGTGGACTTGAACTCGGCGCGGGTGGATGAGTTCCGCTCCAACATGCCGATCGAGTTTGGTGATGCCACGCAGACCGAGATGCTGCACCATTTGGGCGCGTCGCACGCCCGGGCCATTATCAGTACGGTGCCGGATCCGGCAATTGCGCGATTGCTGGTGGCGCAGGTGCGCCGTTATGCGCCGGGAGTGCCGCTGATTGCCAGAAGCCGCTATCAGCGTTTCGCGCAGGATTTGCGGGATGCGGGGGCGGATTTTGTGGTGGAGGAAGAACGCGAAGTGGGCCGGCGTTTGGGCGAAGCTGTGTTGACCGCTCTGCAATCCAATCGGGCGGCTGGGTGATTGTGTTAACAGAGCGATCCACACCGCGATGGGGCAACGACGTAAGTTTTGGTACATCAGGCCGTCATCGGCGCAGGCGAGCCCGCGCTGAGGGTCGACTCTGGCACGAACTCTGGCACGACCCACCCCCGCCGCCGATTGTGTCCCGAGCGAGGTTCGGTGACATACACGGTCTAGGTCTCGGATCTCTCGGATGTCTGGGGAGACTAAGAACTTGAGTCCGCAAGATATGGCTGTCACTTTCGGTCTGCTGGCAGTTGGCCTGTCTGTCCTCTTGCTCGGGGCAAAGTATTTCGTTGAGGGGATGGCCGCGCTGGCGAAGGCGTTTGGCATGTCACCTTTGATCGTCGGCATGACCGTGGTCGCCTTCGGCACATCGACGCCGGAACTGGTAGTCAATGCGCTTTCCGCCTATCGCGGGGAAACAGCGCTGGCCTTTGGGAACATCGTGGGCTCCTCTACCTTGAACATCGGGTTCGTGCTTGCCGTCACTGCGCTCATTCGCCCGCTGAAAGTGGAACCCTCGCTCATCACCCGCGAGATTCCCATGTTATGCGTCGCAGTGGGGGCGCTGCTCATTCTTGGCAGCGATTTGCGCCTGGGCGGAGCGGGTCCGGATCTGTTCACACGCGGCGATGGCCTGATTCTCCTGTTACTGTTCGGCATTTTCGTTTATTACACGGCAATCCTTTCGATCGTGAAGAATAAGCTAACGGGTGTTTCAGCAGACCCCTTTATGGTGAAGGTAACCGAAAAAGCCGCGAGGCAGCCGCGCAAGGCCCTGGGCCGCCAAACAATTGCCGCGGTGCTCGGCCTGATTGCTGTGTCGCTTGGCGCAAGCTGGACGGTGGACGGGGCAACCGGCGTGGCGCGGCTTATCGGTATGAGTGAAAACCTGATCGGATTGACCATCGTTTCCTTCGGCACAACTCTCCCCGAACTTGTCACCTGCATCGTCGCCGCCCGCCGCGGAAACGCCGAGATTGCCTTGGGTAATGTCGTCGGGTCCAACTTATTCAACATCCTCGCCGTTGGCGGAGTCGTTTCAACCATACAACCGGTCGCCGTTCCAGCCGGCGGTCACCTGGATCTACTGTTCATGGCATTCCTCTCCGCCGTTCTGCTCCCAGTTGCCATTCGGAGCGGATTGACGATAACCCGAACCGAGGGGGCCTTCCTTCTGGTTGTCTACCTGCTGTATATGGGGTGGCGGCTGGCAGGCACCTGACGGCGGGTGCGGAGCCACTATACTGGCCGTCGGTGTTTGAGCCGGGCGCGTTTCGGTGATGGTGTCGGCGAAAGAGGCGGGGGACGCTGGGTAGGTAATGGGTGGATAGCGCTCCCGCCGACGCGCATTTGGTTACAATAGCGATAGCTTAGCGGGGGAGTCGCCTCGGCGTGTTCCCAATGGAAATAAGACCCCGGTTCAAATGAAACAGGATGCTTCGTGCTGGTCCCCTCACGATTTTTATGCGTTAGTCTTCTCTGTAGCGATGGGATTTCCTCTCGGGGCGGCGAGCGTGGAAACACAACATGCGCTTGACTTCAACCTCCCTTTGTCCCCAAGGCTCGAACTTCTTCTCCATTCCCGAATCCGCACGCAACCTGGCGGCTTGGGCTATTATCAAATTCGCGCTGGCCCCATTTTGTCCTGGGAGGCCA
>JBBQQS010000513.1:0-3848 GCA_038215525.1 Bryobacterales bacterium | reverse complement strand
CCTCGAAGACTATGCCCAGAAGTTTCCCTTCGCCTACGAGCCCGGCCTAGCCCATGAACTGGCGCCCTTCCTCGCCCACCCCGCCCCTGGCCCCTTGCTCCAGACTTGGCTCAACGAAGTCCCGCGCGCGCCCATGCCCACGAATGACTTCCTCGTCGGCCTCAACCAAAGGCTGCAGCATGACATTAGCTACCTGATCCGCATGGAGCCCGGCGTGCAAGCGCCCGAATTCACCCTCACCTCCCGCAGCGGCTCCTGCCGCGACACAGGCTGGCTGCTCGTGCAGATCCTTCGCAATCTGGGCCTCGCCGCGCGATTTGTCTCGGGCTACCTCATTCAACTCCGCGCCGATATCAAGGCCCTCGACGGCCCCTCCGGCCCCGCGGCTGACTTCACCGATCTCCACGCCTGGGCCGAGGTCTATCTGCCTGGTGCGGGCTGGATCGGGCTCGACCCGACATCGGGCCTCTTCGCCGGCGAAGGCCACATTCCGCTCGCCGCGAGCCCCGAGCCCACCTCCGCCGCCCCCGTCACCGGCCTCGTGGATCCTTGCGAAGTCAGCTTCCAGCACCATATGTCCGTGCGCCGCATTCACGAAACGCCGCGCGTCACTTTGCCCTACACCGAAGAGCAGTGGCAGGCCATCGACTCGCTCGGCGGCCGCATCGACGAGGACCTCCGCCGTCAGGATGTCCGTCTGACGATGGGCGGTGAACCGACCTTCGTCTCCATCGACGACATGGAAGGCGAAGAGTGGAACACCGCCGCGCTGGGCGCCGAAAAACTCAAACGCGGCAGCGATCTACTGCGTCGCATTCAAGCCCGCTGGGGCGATGGCGGCTTCCTCCACATCGGCCAAGGCAAGTGGTACCCCGGCGAAAGCCTGCCCCGCTGGGCCATGACCTGCTACTGGCGCACCGACGGACTCACCCTCTGGCGGAACCCCAAACTCCTCGCCGACCCCGACGTCGACTACGGCTTTGGCGACACCGAGGCCGAACGCTTCGCTGACCACCTCGCCCGCCTCCTGCGCATCGATACCGACTACGTCATCGCCGCGTACGAGGACCCCCTTGAGTACATCCACCAAGAAAAGAAACTCCCCGTCAACGTCGATCCGCGCGACAACAAGCTCGACAATCCTGAAGACCGCGAGCGCCTCCGCCGGGCCTTTGAGCGCGGCCTCGGGAAGCCCAGCGGCTTTGTGCTGCCCATCCAACGCACCTGGCACACCGATGGCCCCGCCTGGCAAAGCGGCCTCTGGATGCTCCGCGCCCGCCACGTCTATCTCATCCCCGGCGACTCCCCCGTCGGCCTCCGTCTGCCCCTGCCCAGCCTGCCCTGGACTGCGACCGCCGCGCCATTCTACACGCTCGATCCCTTCGCGCCCCATCCCGAATTCGAGCCGCCCCAGCAGAGGTCGCAGCCCGTCAACGTCGCTGCGGACATTCGCCAGAACACCAACCCGCAGTCGCTCGGCGAACGCGTGCCCGAGTTTGGCGAATCGGCCGAATGGGTCGTCCGCACCGCCATGGCCGTCGAGCCGCGCCACGGCCGCCTGCATGTTTTCATGCCCCCGCTGCGCTCCGCCGACGACTATCTCGAGTTACTCGCCGCCGTAGAAAATACGGCGGAAGCCCTGCAACTCCCGGTCATCATCGAAGGCTATACACCGGCACATGACCACCGCCTCCAATTGGTGAAGGTCACGCCCGACCCCGGCGTCATCGAAGTCAACATCCACCCCGCCCGCACCTGGCGCGAACTCGTCGACAACATCACCGGCATCTATGAGGACGCCCACCAATCGCGCCTCGGCACCGAAAAGTTCCTCGTCGACGGCCGTCACAGCGGCACCGGCGGCGGCAACCACATTGTCCTGGGCGGGCCCACCGCGCCCGACAGCCCTTTCCTCCGGCGGCCCGATGTCTTGAAGAGCCTCATTGGCTTCTGGCTGAATCACCCTTCGCTCAGCTATCTCTTTAGCGGCCTCTTTGTCGGCCCCACCAGCCAAGCTCCGCGCGTCGACGAGACCCGCGTCGACGCCGTCTACGAACTCGAAATCGCCTTTGGTCTGGTGCCGGAAAACGGCCCCATCGCGCCCTGGCTTGTCGATCGCATCTTCCGCAATCTGCTGGTCGATGTCACTGGCAACACGCACCGCGCCGAGTTCTGCATTGACAAGCTCTACTCGCCCGATTCGTCCACAGGCCGCTTGGGCTTGCTCGAGTTGCGAGCCTTTGAAATGCCGCCCCACGCGCGGATGAGCCTCACCCAGCAGTTACTCATTCGCGCCCTCGTCGCCCATTTCTGGCACACGCCGTTTCGCGAAAAGCCCATCCATTGGGGCACGCGCCTGCACGACCAGTTCCTGCTGCCCCATTATCTGCGCCGCGATTTCCGCGCCGTGCTCGACGAGTTGCAAACCGGCGGCCACGCCCTCGATCCCAGTTGGTTCGACCCCCACTTCGAATTCCGCTTCCCCTTCATCGGCGAAGTGCAGTACGAGGGCATTCGCCTCGAAGTCCACCAAGCCATCGAGCCCTGGTACGTCCTCGGCGAGGAAGGCGCCCCCGGCGGCACCGCCCGCTATGTCGATTCCTCCGTCGAGCGGGTCGAAGTCAAAGTCAGCGGACTCGTCGGCGAGCGCTACCTCGTCACCTGCAATGGCCGCCGTCTGCCTCTACAAAGCACCGGCGTCCAGAACGAATTCGTCGCCGGCCTCCGCTACCGAGCCTGGCAACCGCCCCGCTGTCTGCATCCCACGATTCCGGTACATTCGCCGCTCGTTTTCGATGTCGTCGACACCGCCAATGGCCGTTCCATCGGCGGCTGCACCTATCACGTCTCGCATCCCGGCGGCCGCAGCTACGATACCTTCCCCGTCAACGGCAACGAAGCCCAAGCCCGCCGCGTCGGACGGTTCTTTGCCTTCGGCCACACGCCCGGCCCGATGGCCACTCCGCCCCTTGAGCCAAATCAGCAGTTCCCCTGCACGCTCGACCTCCGGCGCTCGTAATTGACGGCGTGCCGGAAGGCGGGGGCGTCGACGGTCGTCGAAGCGCACAGCTGTCCGGCTACGAGCAGTTACGCGACCCGAGCACTCAACTCTCCCTCTCGAAGGGACCGAGGAACTCCTCTTTTTTTCCGTAAAATTCCGCTTTTACCAAACGCCGACGGGCAGAAGCGAAATCAGATAGTAGCCGGAGGGGTTGGTAGCCGACTCGCGAAGGGTGCCCGAGTCGGGATTGCGAACGGTGACTATGGCCCACTCGCGGCTGCCGGGAGGGTCAGCGATGTGGCCTTCGAGTTTGCCGCTGACGGTCTGGCGTAGGCGCGGAGGGCCAAGAGAGATACCAAAATTATCCGCACCTTAACCACTTAAGATGTTAACGCTTCCTGACGTTCGGCATCTTTTGCCGGGGGAGGGTAGTAAATTTGCACGATTTCAACAGAGGCGTGGAACAATGCCACACTTCTGATCCCCCGACACTTGGCCCTGAAAGTGCTATTTCAACGGTAACCGCCTTCCCGGTCTACTCTCCGCCGTGAAAGTGGATGTTAGGGAAGGCGGAATAAAAATTCACCAGGAGGATATAACGCAATGAAAATTACCCGTTTCGTTCCTATCATCGGTCTCACGCTTTGCTTGGCCACGCTCGCCACTCGAGCCCGCGGGGATACCATCACTTACAACACCAATGCTCTCGGCACGGGTTTCGGCGGCACAAGCCTGCAATTAACGACTTATTATGCAAAAGCCTGGTACAGCAATTCGCGCAAGCCAATTGGTAAAGGCAAGGTAATTCAGGTTCCCGAAACACTTAACTGGGATTTATGGCAGGGTC
>JBBQQS010000512.1:0-3859 GCA_038215525.1 Bryobacterales bacterium | reverse complement strand
ATAGTCCTCGCGGATGGCGGACAGGTCGAGTTCGCTGACCAGGTCGCCGATGAAGCGGGCGAGGTGATTCTCGGGTAGCCAGTCACGTGGCGAAGGCGGGAGGAGGTAAGTTTGGTCGAGGGAACAAGGGCGGAACTGTCGACTCATGCTCTATTATAGCAACAGTACTTCATTATGTCAAGTACTTTGTATGACCTAAATCTCCGACAGACTCCGTGGATGGCCGCGAATGGGGGGAATTGATTTGTTTTGTTTGATTTGTAGGCGTTTGGCGGAAATTAAGAAATAGATAGAAAACCGGGACCGACCACGACCTTGCCGCTGCCGGGCCAAGGCGCTAGAACTCTTTGATCAAAGCAAAGGCCTTCTTCATCGATGCGGCGACGGCGTTGAGGGCTTGGTCAGGCGGCAGGGCACGGAGGGGGGCGTTGAAGGGTTCGCAGCGGATGGGTCCGTCGAAGCCGATGCGGTAGAGGGCGTTCAGGAATTCGCTGACGGGGATGACGCCGGTGGCGAGCGGGAGTTCGCGCTGGTTGTCGATTTGCTGATCGAGGGGGACGCCGGCGGGGGCGTCGTTCAAATCGCAGCAGACGATGTCTTCGTTGCGGAGCGTGACTAAGTCGGCGGCGGTTTCGCCGGCCGTGAACCAGTGCCAGCTATCGAGCAGCAGGCCGACGTTCGGCAGGCCAATGGCGGCGAGCAGGTTCTTCATCTCGGCCATGGTGTGCAGGAACGGGTAGCGGTTAGAGGCCCAAAGGGTTTTGGGGCCGACGTATTCGAGACCCAGGCGTTGGCCATGGTCGGCGAGGATGCGGCCTACGCGCTTGAGCCGCTCGGCGTGTTGCGCGAAGTTGTTCATGTAAGTGAGCGAAGCGTGGGAGGGCGAGATCCAGGTGCCCACTCGGGTGACTCCAGCGCGCTGGAGGGCTTGGGCGATGGCGGGGAGTTGGGCGAGGTCACGCTCGAAGGTGGGGGTGTCTTTGCGGAAGTCGACGGGGAGGCCGGCGTTGCCCCAGACGAGTCCGCTGGATTTCACTTGGGCGGTAAGGCGGTCAATTTCGACGGGGGACAACGTGGCCAAGTAAGGGCCTTGGGGTTCGACAGCTTCGAAGCTATACTGCTTGGCGAAGGCGATGGTCTCTTCTTGAGTGGCTTTGACGCCGATGGAGCCCGGCGTCAGGTGAATGGTCATTTTGCGTTTGGTGGCAGCGGGAGCGGCAGCAGCGGCCAACGCGAGGGCCGCGGCCTGCCGGCGGGTGAAGGATAAAGTAGACATGGCGGTTCAGCCATTAGCCTAGCCGATTTCGTTGTGCTTAGGGGGTGACGGGCGCCGGGGGCGCGGTGACCGGGGGCGCGGTCAAGGACTTATTGTTCTTGCGGCGGCTGAATAACTTACTGGGAGCGAACTCCTGTAGTAGCGAGGAAGCGAAGCCAAAGTAAATGGCACTGTTGCCGGCATGAATGCCTTGGGCGGACCATTTTTGATTTGGCGTATAAGTGGTGGACAAAATACCCACCGCATATCCGCCGACGAGAGATGGCCAATTCAACACCTTCTTCCCATCGTGGTTGTAAGTGACGAAATCCCACAATATAGCGTGGCCGAGACGAGGCAGCACGCCGGTACATTTGCATTGGACATAACGCATCTCATACCCGACGGCGGCGGCCAAGCCTTGGGCGGCGGTGTCTTGCAGACCGTAAGTAAGGAAGCTGTTACCATAGCGCTGGCCAAAGGCTCCCCAGCCTTGGCCGTAGTCCCGGGGGCTGTTGGAGAGATGACTCATACCAGAACTCACCGTGGACCGGATGTAGGAGCCGGGGCTCGCCGCAATGCCTCTCCACCAAACGCGCCACCGTTCTTGGTTCGAAGGCGGGCTCCAATCGAGCGTGCGCGGTACGCGGGTACCGACCAGCATGTCGGCTTGGCTGGGCTTCTTGATATCAGCCGCCGTCGCGTGAGTCGGCTCGACCGGTGCCGCATACTCTGCCGTGGAGTGCGATGCTTCTTGGGCTGACAGACTAGCTGCGAGGAGAATGGCGAGGATGACTACTTGGCGCCGCAAAACATGATTTCCAATCGGACTTTCTGGCCTGGGATTGCCGGAAGAAATGTCAAGACGTAAGACTCCGTGATCGTGTATTCCGATGACGCAATAGCCGCATCAGGGGTTACTAATTTTTTGAGCGCATCGCAGCAAGTAACTGTTTTGGTTCGAGATAGAGCCGCGCGGCTAGTCCGGTTGGCCGAACACCTGGCCCGCGGTACCGGAGAGAATGTTGCGCTTATCTACGTCACTCACCTGTAATTCGAGCAGCTTGAGGAACTCGATGCGGAGATTCTCCGGCAAGTCCGTGCCGGCCATGACGCGGTTGCTGGGGATGTGCTGCAGTACTTCGATTACTTGGTTGGGGAGCAGACTCGATAGCTCAAGGTAGATGTTGGGGAAGAGTGAAGCGGCGACGATGGCTTCGCCGTAGAAGAGCCCCCCGCCTCCGCAGTGAGCCAGGACGAACTTGAGTTCCGGGTAGCGGCGGGCGGCCAGCAGATAGAGCGAAGGCAAGGAGAAGGGGACGCCGGAACCGGTATGGACAATCAGCGCCATCTGATTCTCAAGCGCGGTTTCAAAGAGAAAGGCGCTGGAGGCGAGCAGCGGATTGAGCCCTTGATACTGCGGTTGAAACTTCAGAGCGCGAAAGCCATGTTGTTCGCGGCAACGCTTCACCTCGTCGCGAAACTCGCGTTCGGGAACGAAAGGATTCAGGCACGCGACGCCGACGAAGCGGCCAGGATAGTTGCGCAAAGCGGCAGAGATCTCGTCGTGTTCGCGGCGATAGTCGTCGACGACGGGGAAAGGGATGGCTACCGAATGATCGACCCCGAACGCGTCCATGGCGGCGACGATGTCCGCGGCGTGATGGCGGCGCCCGGTGTGGCGGGCGGTGCCGATGTGGATGTGACTATCGAAAAGCGTAAATCCGTCGCGCATTACGATCCAGTAACTTCACGAAGTAATTGGAAGAAGGCTTTTTTCCGGGGCGTGCTTAAACCCCAATTTACCGGCGGGCATTGGTAGCCGTCGGCATAGTCGCTGGCGCCGGGGTCGAAGTAGCCCCAGGAAGCGTACTCGCTGAGGGCGGACATGAAGTTATTCTCAGGCTTATCGAATTCGAAGTGGTCGTCTTCGTTGAAGAGAATCGGCATGGGCCGGTAGCCATCGACGGCGCGGGTTTGGCGCACCATTTCGGCAATTCGCTTGGGATCCTTCACGCCATTGCCATGAATGAGCAGGAAGTCAGAACTCTTCACCACATTGGGCATCGGGACGGCGCCGCCGCCGTAGGAGGTGCCGGTGAGCAAACGGCGGCCCTTGCGGTTCAGGCCCTTCACTACGTCGATGAGTTCATGGATGCGGGCGGGCTTTAAGATCTCATGGTCATAGGCTTTCACGTTGGTTTCGTTATTCACCTCCACCAGGACATTGCGGTAGTCATGGTCGAGCAGCCAGTTGGTGGCGTTGACGACGGCGCGGCGGATGGCGGCTTCGTCTTTCACGTGCTGGTCCTGCCCGAAGTAGAAGTAACCCACAAGGGCCACCATGCCGAGTTGGTCGGCGCGGTCCAAAATGCGCTTCAGTCGCTTCAGATAGTCCGAGCGCAGTGAGCCATCGGGGGAAATAGCGGAAGTAAGCCAGGGCTGATTCTTCGAGTAGCCTTCCGGGCTGCCGCCTTGCAGGTTAACGGTGAAAGAGAGCAGGCCATGTTGCCGCCAAATAGGCATGGCAGCGAGAAACTCGCGCACGTTGCGTTCGGGGTCCCATTTCTTGGTGTCGGGATAGGCCCAGCGGTTGACAGTTTG
>JBBQQS010000511.1:0-3871 GCA_038215525.1 Bryobacterales bacterium | reverse complement strand
GTTCGTCGATTTGCCGGCTAGCTTCATTCCATTCGGGGACCAAGGTGCGCCAGTAATTAAACACCACCTGGTCTTCTTGCCCGGTACGCGACGCTTTGCCGAGTAACTCGCGGACCCTGGCCGGTAGCAGGTCCGCCATTGCTGGCGCGCTCGAAGTATAGCTCAGGCGCATCCGCCCGAGATTATGGTTCTGGTTATCGTCGCTATTCCAGCCGCCATGGTTCTGTTTCAGATAGACGTTGATCACCAACCCGCTAGCGTCTCCCAGGGATTCAGCAAGCACGAAGACCGCTTTGCGGGGCTGGTTGCGCAGGTAGGGCCCGGCGTCCGTGCCCCAAGCTGTATCCTCGTTGCCGTCGATCGCATAATCAATCGGGCCGGTAACCCGGCGCTTGGTCGACTTATCGAAATAAATCGCATCTAACTCGCGTTCGGGCAAGTTGAGATCCGCCGACGCGCTGGCGATCTTCACTTTGCGGGTCTTGGTGGGGTCGCTGGCCAGGGCCACCTCGATTTCGAATTCAGTTAAAGCGCCGGTGCCTTTGCTTGAGCGGCCCGGGCCGCCCAACGGTAAATTGGGATCGTTCAATAGCTCCAGGCGGAAGGCCCTGATATCGGTATCCTTCGTGGCGATCGTCATCTTCACGCGGTGCTTCGTCGGCGCGTAGCCCGCAGCTAGCACACTACCGTCGGGTTGCGCCAGGTACTTCTGGCCGCCGGTGGAGATGTCGTCAACGTCGAGCTTCGGCACTACCCAAGTTGGCTGGTCGTGCTTCACGGATGCTTCCCACTTCGCCATCCGTGTTTTCCAGTCCGGCGTGCGGTGCTGTAAGTCACTTTCGATCTCCTGGATCTTCCGGAAAATATTCGCCCGCTGCATTTCCTCTTCTGGCCCGTAGACCGCGAGGCTGCCTTCACTGGAATTATTCAGAAAGGCAAAAATCTTGTAATACTCTTCCTGGGTAATCGGATCGAATTTGTGATTGTGGCACTGGGCGCATTGGATGGTTACTCCCAACATCCCTTTGCCGATCGCTTCCATCCGGTCGAACATACTCTCCATGCGGAATTGTTCGGGATCGACGCCACCCTCTTCGTTGATCATGGAGTTCCGCAGAAACCCCGTGGCCACCTTTTGCTCCTGTGTCGCGTTGGGCAGCAAGTCGCCGGCGAGTTGCTCGATGAGGAAGCGGTTGTAGGGCAAGTCACGGTTCAGCGCGTTGATCACCCAATCGCGGTAAAACCAGACGGAACGCTGTTTATCTTTTTCGAAGCCATCGGAGTCAGCATAGCGGGCAGCATCGAGCCAATGGCGGCCCCAGCGTTCGCCATAGTGGGGCGAGGCGAGTAAGCGGTCCACTTGCTTTTCGTAAGCCCGCGGACTCGGGTCCTTCAAAAATGCGTCGATTTCGTCAATGCCGGGCGGCAGCCCGGTAAGGTCCAGGCTCAGCCGGCGAAGCAGCGTCGTCTTGCTGGCGATACCGGATGGCTTCAGGCCTTCGGCTTCGAGTTTGGCCAGGATGAAACGGTCCATCGCGCTGCGGGCCCAGGCTAAGTTTTTCACCGCCGGCAGCGCCGACTTGACGGGGACGACAAAGGCCCAATGTTTCTTGATCGCGGCATTGGCGGCAGAGGCGGCATCGGGCCAATTCGCGCCTTGCTCAATCCAGCGCTTCAGGATGTCGACTTGCTCAGCGGGCAGGGCTTTGGCGCCCATGGGCATGCGGGCTTGGTCACCGAGACCGGCCACACGCTGGTAGAGCGGGCTTTGCCCGGCTTGGCCAGGCAGGATCACTTTGCCCGATTGGCCGCCGGTCAGGGCCAGAGCCTTGGCGTCGAGCCGCAGCCCGGCTTGCTGCGACTTCTCGCCGTGGCAGTTGTGGCAACTCTTGACGAAGATGGGCTGGACGTCGCGGGCAAAGTCAACGGGCTGGCTGAACAGGGGTACCAGCGACATGGCCATGAGCAAAAGAAAACGTGACATAGGGCTGCTTCAAATTTACACCCACCGCGCCGGGCAGAAAAGACCCTTACAATGGAGGTGCGGGAGGTTTCCATGAGAACGCTGATTTTTTTACTCGCCCTTTTCCCTCTTCTGCTCCAGGCTGGCAAGATCGCCGACGACGAGCGGATCCTGCTTTTGCGTGGACTTTTGGCCGAATACGGGACCGCCAAGATCGTCGTGCCGCGGTCGAAAAAGGCGCTCGCGGTCACCGCGCAGTCCGGCGTCGACCGCGATCAATGGGCCGCCAGTCTCCGCGATGAAGGCCCCTGCGCCCGCAGCGGCGACCTGGTTCAGATCACCAAGGTCGATATCGACGACGACAAGGTCACGTTGCAAATCAACGGTGGCTACAAGGGCGGCCGCAAATGGTACGACAACGTCCAGATGGGCGGCGGCGTGGGTAGCGGCACGCGCACGGTCCCCATTGGGGGCAACCGGCGCGGCGGCGGCCCGGCCGGCACTTCGGTGGTGGTGCATTTCCCGAAGGAATTCGAGAGCATTACGGTGGCCGAAGTGAAAAAGTGGCTTTCGCCGGCCATCGACTTCGAGAAGCAACGTAGCGCCACGGAAACCTACATCGAGCAGATGAAACCCGAAGTGAAAGCGGCCATTGCGGAGCAGCGCGCGCTGGAGGGGATGGACAAAGAGCAGGTGGTGATGGCGATGGGCCGGCCGCGCGGCAAATCTCGCGAGACGAAGGACGGCGTGGAGCTCGAAGACTGGGTTTATGGCCAGGCGCCGGGGAAGATCACCTTCGTGACTTTCGACGGCGACAAAGTCGTGAAGATTAAAGAGTCTTTCGCCGGTTTGGGCGGCGCGACGGGGCCATCGCTCAGAGCTCAATAAGCTGTGGTCCAATGACAGGGATAGAGTGATAGAAGCGGCAGTTGCGACACCCTGGACCTACGCCCCAATCTCCGGACACTACGACGAGGTTTTAGATGCGCGTGGGCGGCCGCGCCGGCACTGGCGCCGTTTGGTGAGTACGATGACCCGGCTGGGTCCGCAACAGTTCGCCCGAAGGTGGCAGCATGGCCGCCAGTTGATCCAGGCCAACGGCATCACCTTCAACGTCTACGGCGATCCCTTGGGCCAGGAACGTCCTTGGCCAGTGGACCCGATCCCGCTGGTGCTAGCCGATGACGAATGGGCCTTAATCGAAGCGGCGGTCCTTCAGCGGGCGACGCTATTTAACCACATGCTGGGCGACATCTACGGCCCGCAGCGGCTGCTACGCGATGGCAGCCTGCCGCCGGAACTAATTTTCCACAACCCCAGTTTTCTGCGGCCTTGTCATAGTTTGCCCATCCCGCAATCGTTGTTCCTGCACCATTACGCGATGGACCTGGGCCGGTCGCCAGATGGGCAATGGTGGGTGCTTTCGGACCGGACGCAGACGCCTTCCGGATTGGGATACGCGCTGGAGAACCGTATGGTAAGCGCGCAGATTCTGCCCGAAGCCTTTAAGCGCTCGCATGTGCGGCCGCTGAATCGTTACTTTCATGAGTACCGGCAAGGACTCTTTGAGCTTACGCGGACGAAACGCGAGAGCCCGCGGGTAGTGCTGCTAACGCCCGGCCCCTTTAACGAAGCCTATTTCGAGCATGCTTATCTCGCCAAACATCTGGGCTACACGCTGGTGGAAGGCCCGGATTTGGTGGTGCGCGACGAACGCGTTTATCTAAAAACACTGGGCGGCTTGGCACCGGTGGACATCATCCTACGGCGGCAGGACGATAGCTACTGCGATCCGCTCTCGTTCCGCGGAGATTCGGTATTGGGCGTGCCGGGTTTGGTGGCGGCCGTGCGGGCGGGCAACGTGGTGGTGGCGAATGCGCTGGGCACCGGGGTGCTGGAGACGCCGGC
>JBBQQS010000510.1:0-3871 GCA_038215525.1 Bryobacterales bacterium | reverse complement strand
GTGATCGAGACCGCTGAGGATATGGAAAAAGCCGAGGCGGATGAAGAGGGCGGCGGCTTGCCACCAGGTGGGTGCGAGCGGAAAGGCCTCCTGGTCGCCGGGGAGGAGGAAGGCCCGCTCGCCGAAGTGGAGCACGGTGTTGACGAGCTCGCCGAGGCTGGCGAACGCCGGGCGGATTTCGAACGGCCCTTGCGGATCGCGGATCGGGTATTCAAGCGCGACATCGAAGAAGACTTGCTTCCAGAAAAGGCTTTGTTCGTTAGTGGGCAACGGCTCGTCGAAGTGGGCGCGGGCGCGGTCATAAGTGGCGAAGGAGGTGTCGGACTCGAGCGAAATCTGAGTGGCGGTGACTTTCGCGGGCGAGAGGGCCTGGCCGTTTTCGTACAGCGTGACGGCGTCGGCTACCCAAATTTTGGCCAACCCAGCCAGTTGCGGCGAGAGCGCGGCCACATTGAGATAGCCGCCCGCGAGAGCAGGGAAGTCGACATCGCGCACGGATTCGAGGGGAATGCGGACCAGCACGCGCATGGTCTGGCCCACGGGATGTACCTGCATGCGCACAGTGACTTGAGCCGGAGCGTCATGGGCCCAAGCGGCCGACGCGAAGACGAAGAGTAAAGCGATCCGCAAGGGTGTATCATAGCGAACGCCATGGGAATTTCATACCGCAAACCAATTGCCTTCTTTGCCACCTTCACCGCCCTCGCCGTTAGCGTGACTTGGCTCGAAAAACGGGCCACCGTGGAGGCGGCCGGCACGCTGGCGCCTCGTTTCGAAGTGGATCCGCTGTGGCCCAAGCCGCTGCCCAACCATTGGGTGATTGGGGCGACGATCGGGGTAGCCGTCGACGGCAAGGACAACGTTTGGATCATCCACCGGGCGGGGTCGCTCGAAGAGAAGGAGCATTATGCGACTTGGAGCCCAAAGGCCGCCGAATGCTGCGCGGCGGCGCCATCCGTCCTGGGCTTCAGCGCGGCCGGTGACCTGATCGCCAGTTGGGGCGGGCAGAGCGGCGAAGGGTTTGACTGGCCCTCGTCGAACCATGGCATCGACGTGGACCACAAGGGCAACGTATGGATTGGCGGTAACGGACGCGGCTCAGTGCCAGCGGCGCTGGCCCATGACGAAGGCAAGATGTCCGCCGCGGGACGCGTGCACGACTCGATGCTGCTGAAGTTTACCCAAAGCGGTAAGTTCCTGATGCAACTCGGCAAGCCATTCGAGAGCAAGGGCAGTAACGATATTGCGAACTTACGCTTGCCGGCGAAGTCCTTGGTGGATCCGAAGACGAATGAACTCTATGTCGCCGATGGCTATGGGAATCGGCGCGTGATTGTGTTTGACGCCGATTCCGGAAAATACAAGCGCCATTGGGGCGCTTACGGCAATAAACCCGACGACACTGACCTGGGGCCCTATAATCCGAATGCGCCGGTGCCGAAGCAATTCCGCACGCCGGTACACGGCGTCGCGCTGGCCAATGATGGCCTGTTGTATGTCTGCGACCGGACGAATAACCGGATCCAGGTATTTAAGACCGACGGCACTTACGTGAAAGAAGGTTGGGTAGCGAAGCCGACGTTGGGCGATGGCGCGGCCTTCGATGTGGCCTTATCGCGCGACCCACAGCAGAAGTATTTGTATGTGGCCGACGGGTCAAACATGAAGGTGCACGTGTTATTACGCGACACGCTCGAGATACTCACTACTTTCGGAGACGGCGGTCGTCAGCCCGGGCAGTTCTACGCCGTGCATAGCATCGCCACGGATTCAAAAGGCAATATCTACACGACCGAAACTTACCGCGGGCAGCGCGTGCAGAAATTCAATTTCCGCGGCTTAGTTCCCGTAGCGAAGCAAGATCAAGGGGTGGTTTGGCCGAAGCGTTAGCGCGGGCGCAGAGTGCCCAAGCCACCGTCTATGCCAATCACTTGGCCCGTCACCCAGTCGTTGGCGGGGTCGAGCAACCATGCAATACCAGAAGCAACATCTTCCGGCCGGCCGATGCGTCCGAGGGCGTGCATGGACACGGAGGCCTTGAGCCCAGCTTCGTTCGAGGTGATACGGGCGGCGAGCGGCGTATCGACTAAGCCGGGCGCGACGCAGTTGACTCGAATATTGCGGGGCGCGTAAGTGGCGGCGGCGGAGAGCGTGAGTCCGATGACGCCGCCCTTAGCGGCGGCGATGGCTTCGTGGTTCGCCATGCCGGTGCGAGCGGCAGCGGTGGCGCAGAGGACGATGGATCCGCCCGTCGACATCAGAGCCTTGGCACCCGCGCGCACAGTGGCATAGGCGGTGGTGAGGTTAGTTTCGATAGTCTGCTGCCATTCAGCTTCGGAAGTGAGGTGGGCGGGCTTCAGCAGAATACTACCGGCGCAGTTGACAATGCCGGTGATCGGTTCGGTGAGGGCCTGTTCGAGGTCAGCGACTCTGGCGGCATCCACCGCCTTGACGGGCATGCCCAACTCATCGCCCAACATCACTAAGCGGCCCGCGTCGCGGCCCACTAACAGCATTTGCGCGCCGCGCGCTTTCAGCATCCGAGCGAGGGCGGAGCCAATACCGCCAGCCGCGCCGATGATCACGATGTTACTATTTTCAAAGCTCATAAGGTTCTTAGTACTTTCTCGGCGGCGAGCCGCCCGGAAACTAAGGCTCCATCGATGGAAGCCTGCTCAAGATGATCGCCGCAGACATGCCAGCCAGGCGGAAACGCGCGCGGCTCGGGTTGGGCGTGCGCAATGCGGTAAGTGCGAAGGAGCCGCCACTTGCGGGTGGCGGGTCCAAACCAGCTTGCCATTTGGTCGCGGACTTCGGCTTCGTCGGGATTGGCACCTAAGACGGTAGCCGCCATCAAAGCGGCTCCGGGCGGGGCGTACGATTTTGCGACGGCACTGACGACGCAGAAGTTATTCACCGGGCCGCGGCCATCTCCGTTCAAGACTAAGATCGCCTCTTCGATGGGCGGATGATCGGCCGCAAAGTAGAGGCAGGAGACGGAGCGAGACGCCATGGCGGGCACGTTAGCGAAGCCAGCGGCGGTGGGGCCGTCCGTAGCGAGAATCACGGCCGATGCGGTAAGGTGGTCGCCATTCTCCAAGGTGACGGAGTTGGCGGAGACCGACCTTACTCTTTTCTTCAGAAGAATATTCAAACCGTCGGCGAGTTGCCGGCTGATTGCGCCCATCCCGTCGCGCGGTAGAGAGGTGTCGCCGAGAGCCATCATCCGAAAAACAAACTCGGCCATCCGGCTGGACGTGCGTAACTCCCGCTCCAGAAAGATCCCACCGAAAAAAGGACGAAAAAACTGCTCAATAAATTGCGGCGAGAAGCCTTGCGCCTCAAGGTACCGTTGAGTCGTGGCGTCAGAACTGCCAACATGGATAGCTCGGTAACGCATACGAGCCACCCGCAACTTATCTGCAAAGGAACCCACGGAGGAAAACAAACTGGACAAGGCGTGGGAAGGGCGGCGAAAAGGGTCACTTAGGCGGTGCCGTTTTCCGTGGATTTGAATCAGCGCGCCCGGTTCAAACGGCATGAGGTGCAGAGCCGGATAATCGAGCACCGCTCGAGCTTCAGGATAGGCGGTGAGTAAGACCTGAAAGCCCCGGTCGAGCTGAAAGCCCTGAAACGAATCCGTACGCACTCGCCCGCCGATGCTGTCGGAGGCCTCGAGCAATAAACAATCCACTCCTTTGGCGTTTAGGTAGCGGCCACAAGCCATTCCGGCCAAGCCGGCACCGACAATGAGAACGTTTGCCATCCTAACAAGCATAAAGCCCGGCAGGGATGCTGCCGGGCTTTATCACTGACAGGTCTGAAGAAGCCTACATCTTCGGCATGATGACGGTGTCGATCACGTGGATCA
>JBBQQS010000509.1:0-3884 GCA_038215525.1 Bryobacterales bacterium | reverse complement strand
GCGGCGCGCATTCGATGAAGATGGGCTTTGACCTGCGGCTGTTACAAGGGCACAACCTGCAGCGTTCGTCACCATCCGGCGCTTATACCTTCGCGGCGGGTCTGACGGGTAATCCGTTGACTCCGGCGGGGACGGGCAGTGCTTATGCCTCCTACCTCGTGGGCGCGGTAAGCAGCGCCAGTGTCACCACCCACACCGGCGAAAGCCAAGTGACGCATTCGCTCAGCGGTTACTTCCAGGACGATTGGAAGATCACGCGGCGGCTCACCGTCAACCTGGGCTTGCGTTACGACTTCTAGTCACAGGCTGTGGAGCGCAACAACGGGGCCAGTAACTTCGATCCGGTTTGTAGGTTGCCGAACGGCCTGGCCGGCTGCACGGTCTTTGCCGGCTTCAACGGCCAGCCGCGCAACTGGCGCGGCGAGGATTATTCGAATTGGGGCCCTCGCGTGGGCTTCGCCTATGACGTTTTCGGCAATACGCGCACCGTCTTGCGCGCGGGCTACGGCATGATGTATCCGTCGCAAATGTGGCGCGAGAACTACGGAAACACCAATGGATTCGCGCAAACCAGCACGACTTTTCCCCAGAACGACCCCAACCGTCCCGCGTTCCCGCTACGCCAGGGTTTTCCCTCCGCCCCCATTCAGCCTCAGGGCCGCGCGCTCGGCGCGGCGGCGTTCCTGGGACAGAATGTGGCTTACGACGAATCCGATGGAAATATCCCGCGGATTCAGCAATTCACGTTGAGTTTGCAGCAGCAGGTTTGGAAAAGCTGGTTATTCGAAGCTTCCTACGCGGGTAACTTGGGCCGGGGTTTAACCGCCGGCAGCTACGACTTGAATCAACTGGATCCGCAATTCTTGTCGCTGGGCCAGGGTTTGCAGGCGCAGGTGCCGAATCCTAATGTCGGCTTGGTCCCGGGAGCCTTGGGTGGGGCGACGATATCGCGGGAGCAATCCTTACGGCCATTCCCCTATTACAGCGGCATCAACGTCCGGAATCCTCGTTTGGGGAATTACAATTCCCACTTACTCTTACTGAGCGCTGAGAAGCGGCTATCGAAGGGCTTGGCCCTTCTGGTGTCGTTCACTGGCGGAAAAGTAATAAGCGACTCCATCGCCACCCCCGTAAACTTCGGCCCGATTGAGCAAGCCTCGGTGACCGGCTATCAGAATGGCAAGTTCAACCGCGCCGCCGAGCGCAGCGTGGACCCCTCCGATGTCGCCAAGCGCGCAACGGTGAGCTTGGTCTATGAGCTACCGTTCGGCAAGGGTCAACAGATGCGGAACAAATTGATCGGCGGCTGGCAGGTAAATACGATCGGCGTCATGCAGACCGGCATTCCCCTCGTCGTCACCGGCGCGAACAACCAACGCGCCACCCGGCCGGACTCCACCGGCAAATCGGCCGGACTCGACAATCCCACCGCTCAACGCTGGTTCGACACCACGCAGTTTGTGAACCCGGCGCCCTTCACCTTCGGCAACCTGGGCCGCGTGCTGCCCAACGTCCGCACGCCCGGTACGGTGAACTGGGACTTATCGTTTATCAAGAACACCAGGCTCACGGAACGTTTCAACCTGCAGTTCCGGACGGAGATGTTCAACTTCCTGAACCAAGTGAACCTTGGCGCGCCGAATACGGGCTTTTCGCCGGGTCCGAATGGGCTGAACCAGTCGGGATCCTTCGGTGTGATCACGTCGGCGCGGGATGCGCGGACGATTCAGATGGCGTTGAAACTGCAGTTTTAGGATTAGTCGCGGCCGAGGTCGACGAGGGCGTCAAAGGTGGGATTGTGCAGCCAGCGATGGCCGCGTCCAAAGGAGCGCAGGCTGACCGGCCCCACCAGCGTAAGGACGGCATTGTGCGACCGCAGGAGGGTGGCGAAGCTTTCGAGATCGGCGCCCGCGGGAGGGATGATGGAATGCACGGCGCGGCCAGCGGTACGCCATGCCTGCAGGGTTCCTTCCAGGCTCTCCGCGGTTAGCGGGACGTGGCGGAAGTCGAGTTCGAAATCGAAGCCGCGAGTCTGGCCAGGTACGTCACCCTGCTTCACGCGCCGGAGGTGATCGTAGATGGCCGAGGCACCCTCCAGATGATCGGCGTGGACGGAGTAGCGTGTGAAGCCGTTCAAACGCTCCAGCGCGGGATAGGAGGAGGCGTTGGCGGGAATTCCGGTGACGCCCAGGCTATAGCCTTCGCGCCAACCGGCGCGGACCGCGGCCCAGAGCACGGTGAGGTAAGCGGCATCGGCGGTGGCGAAATCGGCGGAGAGAGCGGCGCGGTTCTGATTCGTATCGCGCAAAATACGGCGGAAGGCCTCGAAGGCGAGCGGCGCGGTGACGGTGAAGTCGTCGCCGGAGACGATGAGGGCCGGCTGCGCGCCTTGCGGACGAGGCTGAAAGGCCTTGGTGACTTTCTCGTTGAAGGTGCGGATGGGGTCAGCGTCCGTGGGCCCGAACGGGGGGCCGAAAGGCACCGCGTTGACGACCACTTCGCGGCCGCCGGCGGGGCGCATGCGTCCAATCAAAACGGACTTCGGAAACAACCCGCTGGCCGGCGACGAGGCCAAGCCGAAGCGCAACAGCAACGGCGCCACGCGGCCATGGCTTAGGCCATCGACGGCCAAATAGTAACTGGACGGATGAATGGGGTCGGGTTCGAGCGAGAGGGGAAAGACCCGCACCGAAGGCGTCTCAATGTTCTTGAGACGGGCGGCGAAGCGATGGCGGGCTTCATCATTCAGCTTGCGGCCGGCATTGGCCAAGGCCTCCACCGATTGAAAGAGCACGTCGGCGATGGCCGCGGCCTCGCTGCTGCGCAAGGGCAATTCAAAGGGGACGGGCGTCAGAGCGATAACTCCCGCAAGTAGCTGCGGAACGAGGCGCCTAAAGTGGGGTGCTTTAACCCGAACTCCACCGTGGCGCGCAAGAAGCCTTGCTTGTCTCCGGCGTCGAAGCGCCGGCCTTCGAACTTGAGGCCGTAAATCGGCTGGGACCCGAGTAAGTGGCGCATGCCGTCGGTTAACTGAATCTCGCCGCCCGCGCCCGGCGTGATGCGGGTGAGCGAATCGAAGATCTCGGGCGTCAGCACGTAGCGGCCGATGATGGCCAGGTTCGACGGCGCTTCTTCGGGCTTGGGCTTCTCCACCAAGCTCTTGATCTTGTACAGGCCCGGTTCAATCTCCTCGGCGTCCACGGAGCCGTAAGAAGAGATCTGCTCGCGCGGCACTTCCATCAGCGCGATCACCGACGCGCCGTATTTGGCGTGCACGGCGGCGAGTTGGCCGATGCAGGGCGTTACCGAGTCGATGACGTCGTCCGAGAGGACGACAGCGAACGGCTCGAGGCCGACTAATTCTTGCGCACAGAGGACCGCGTGGCCCAGGCCAAGCGCCTCGGCTTGTCGCACATAGGAAATCTGTGTGAGCTGCGCGACAGAACGGGCGACGGAGAGCAGATCGCTCTTGCCGCGCTTGGCGAGCACCTGCTCCAGCTCGTAACTTTGGTCGAAATGATCTTCAATCGTCGTTTTGCCCCGGCTGGTGACGATGATGGAATGGGCTAAGCCGGCGGCCACGCATTCTTCAACTCCATATTGAATCAGGGGCTTATCGACTAGCGACAGCATCTCTTTGGGCACCGACTTGGTGGCCGGCAGGAATCGTGTGCCCAGTCCCGCAGCGGGGAATACGGCTTTGCGGACAGGAGGGTGCATGGCTATCTACTAGTCTACCTTTCGCTGGACCGGCCCAAATGGGTACCATAAAGGCGATGGCTGTTGAGGATAGTGGCGGCGCGCTCGCGGAGTTGGCGATCAAGCTCTTTCAGGATGGCTATCGGCTCCAGATGGCGGGTGATTTAGACTTGGCGGCCGATTTG
>JBBQQS010000508.1:0-3897 GCA_038215525.1 Bryobacterales bacterium | reverse complement strand
ACGTCTATAAGTGGGATGAGCGAGGAAAAGTTCTCATTTATTTTTGATTTATTTTCTTAATGAAAGCGCACCCGAACCGAGCAATCCCACAACAGTCAATAGCTTCAACGACTTAGGAGTGGGTCGGACAGACTCGTAAGTGATGATCATACGGAAGTTAGGTGGAAGTCGCGTTTTTCTTTGGGGGCTTGCGGGGCCCGGAATGGACCCACGGCGAGGGATTCGCCGTGGGTTGGGGAAGAGGGGACTAAGCTTCGACTTCGCCACCCACCGGCACGCACTCGGCGAGCGGTTGGCTGCTATGGTTAGGCAACAGCATCACCTGAATCAGAAACTCTTCGCCTTGGCACTCGAACGGAACCACGGTCCATTGGTTGTGCCGCTGACTTCGCGTCGTGAAGTTCCGGCCGTAAACCACCGTCGGAATACTCAAATCCATCGGGCCCACGACGATTTCCACACTGTTCTTGATGTTGCCAATGATCATGTTGGCCACTTCGCCCATGGCGTCCAGGACATCGTCCGTCACCGTGTCATACTCGCTGCCTAACATGGCCCCGGCAATCTTGCAGGACATTTCCGAGGAGCAGTCAACGCTGCCAGTGCCAATCCAGGAGCCCGCCAAGCCCACCAGCGCCGCCACACCGTAGCTGGGGCCTACCGCTCCCTGGCTCGTGCGAGGAGCGCCCGCCGTTGTATCCAAGCCCAGCATCGTCGAAAAAACACTCTCGGTTGATTCGAGAATGTAACCAACCAGTTCTTCTTGTTCCATCCTAGGTTCTCCTCGCGGCGCGACCTAAAAAATCGACGCCAATTTTTCCTTAATTTGTTCCGCCGTGAAAGGCTTCCGAATATAGCCGGCCGCGCCCAGCGTCACCGCTTCCATCACCTTCGCTTGGGACCCTTCCGTGGTGATCATCACCACCGGCACATCGCGATACTCCTGGTCCGCCTTCAAATGCCCTAGCAATTGCAGCCCGTCCATCTTGGGCATGTTGATATCGCTCAAAATCAAGCCCACTTTGTTGCCCTTCAGGGTTTCCAGTGCTTCGAGCCCATCGCCGGCCTCAAACACCTTACCCAGCGCGACGTCGGTTTTCACCAATACCCGCTGCAAAATCTTGCGAATTGCGGCCGAGTCGTCAACGATCAATACATCAAGCGCCATGGAGTCTCCTTACGAAAGACTCATCGGAGCCCAACTGGCGAGTGTGAGGGAATTCTTACTTGACGGTCGAAAGCTTTAGGTGGCGAAACATCGTGACGCTGAATTGATCGTGCAACTGCAAGCCGATCGGCCCGCGCTTCGGCCGCGCCGGATCGGTCCTATGCGTCGAGACTTCCTGGCCATTGATAGAGACCGTGATCTTCTCATTCCGGCAGTCGATCTTGATGTGGTTCCACTCGTTGTCCCGGTGGGCGCCGGTTTTGGCCGCCGCAATCTTGTAAATCGCCCCGGACTTCTCCGGGTCCGGATAGCGGTTGTTGAGTTGGATTTCATAGGCCACTTTGGAAGGCGTCTTCGAGAAGTCCGGATGCTCTTGCACTCCCGCCGCCGCCCGGCTCGGGTCGCGCAGGGCAATACCGCTGTTGCCGCCTTCTCGCAGCCAGTAGTCCACTTCGAGGACAAAGTCGCCGAACTCGGCGTCGGTGTAAAGCCACGCCTGGCGGTCGAGCCACGCGCGGAAAGCCTTCGGGTCCGTCTCATACTTCTTGAGAGGAGACTGCCCGATCAGGTCCCGCTGCCCCACCAGAGTGCCGTCAACCATCTGGTGCCACAGCCCATCACCCACGGTCTTCCAAGTAAGCGGCTGGCCATTCACTTTGCCGAAGGTAATGGCTTCCTGGGCCCAAAGGCTACCGGTGAGTAGGGAAAAAACGGAGAAGACGAGAGTGCGCATCGCACTTCAGTGTACGCTGTGAAAATGAGCGCCGCTGCGATACTCTACCGGGAAAGTCGAGCGCTGTTTGTCGTGAGCGCCAAGGGGCGGTCCGGGCCGTGGGACTTACTCCCAAACTCGTTGACTTAGGCCCGGCGGCGGCGAGCCATCCACATCCCGCCGGCAGCCAGACCGGCCAAGCCGAAGGTGGAGGGTTCGGGGACAGCTTGCACATCTACCTGCAGTGTCTGAGCGATGGTACGGCCCGTGGCTTCACCTAGGACAAACAAGCCTTGGTTCGGATCTCCCGCGGGGTTCGAAGTAACGCTGAAGGTCGAACTGCCGACCAAGCTTGCGAGGAAAGTAAAGTCCACGAGATTCACCGTAGCTGCGTTAGATCCCGGAAAGTTGACGGCCGCGACCATGGTTGCCGGAGCCAAGCCAAGGTCAGCGCCGAAGAGCGGATTGATCGCGAAGCTTTGGAACAAGATATTCCCGTTGTTCACGGAGTAATTCAAGCCGAAGCCGATGATTTCGTCAGTAATGAGATTGCTGGCCACACTCAGGGAAATGGTGAAAGTGGAACCCACGTAAGGGTTGGGGCTCGAGTTCGTCAGGATGATAGTCCCGGCAGAGGCCGAGGTGATCGTGACGGCTAAAAAGCAAGTAGCAAGTAAGTAAGATTTCATTATTTATTGTTCTCTCTAACGTCGATAAGTGGCGGCACAGGAGGACCACCGGGAAAAATCCGTAATGGTGATGCGGCCGTCGCCGTCGAAGTCGGTACGGCGATCCACCGTGTTGAGCAGCTTACCGATGGCGTTGCGCATGATGGCTTGGTCGGAGGCGTCCACAACGCCGTCGTCGTTAAGGTCGCCGCAGAGGGGGTTGAAGCCCACCAGCAGCGGGTCATGATCCGAAGTGCGGAAGGCGCCGGAGTTATAGTAAGCGGCGAGTTGGGCCACACTCTTGGCGAAGGCGCTAGCGGCACCGCCGTTGCCGCCGAAGTCGGAGTTGTAGTCGAAAACGACGGGCTCGTCGGCGTTGATGTGCCACTCGGCGACGCCGGTGATGAGGCGGAAGAGGGGCGAATTGGCCAAGGCATGGTCGAGCGCGCCGGATTGGGCACCGAAGAGGTAGGAGTAACCGGCGGGGTCACCCAGGGTGGAGACCAAGTCCCGGTAAGTGGCGTTGGCGTTGGCCGGGAAGCCGCTGGGGAAGCCGGCGGTAGCGGCTTTGGAGAACGCGGTGCTGGTGAGGGCAGTGAGGGGATCCTCGCGGAGGTAAGAATTAAGGTCGCCGACGATGAGGAAGCGGCGGTCAGCGGCGGGAGTCGGGTCGGCGGTGGGGTTGGTAGCCAGCCAGTCCATCATGGCTTGCGCCATGCTGACGCGGGAGAGGTTGCAGTCGTCCTGACCGTCGTTCAAGTTGGGATCATTGGGCGCGGAGGTGCAGGCGCTGCCTTTGCTCTTAAAGTGGTTGGCGACGACGGTGAAGTGCTGCAGAGCGGGTTTGCCGCCGGAGAGCAACCGAAAGGTCTGGGCGATGGCGGGGCGGTTGCGGGTGGTGAGGGCACGCGGGTCAACGGTGCTGTCGAGCACTTTGTGGACGCCCACGGCCTGCACGAGCGCCGGTTGGTAGAGGAAGGCGACCCGAATCTGATCGGTGCCGACGATGCCGGTGTTGATAAAGTCCCACTTGCCGGGGTTGCCGACGTTCAGGCCGGCAACCATGTCCGCAATGGCCGTCGAAGCGTTGTTTTCGAGCTCACTGAGGGCCACGACGGCCGGATTGGCCAACTGGAAAGCATTGATGATCTTCTCCCGTTGCCGGGCGAATTCCGTGGCGTTATCGGCGCCGCGTGCGTTCGAGTCGACACTGGTGAAGGTGGTGAAATAGTTCAGCACATTGGCGCTCATCACTCTCACGCGGCCACCGACGGTAGGCGCGGTCACCGGCCGGGGATTGTCCGAAGGGTTGAAGGTAATCGGCGCGCTCGCCACCGGCTGCAGGCGAT
>JBBQQS010000507.1:0-3901 GCA_038215525.1 Bryobacterales bacterium | reverse complement strand
GCTCAAGTGGCCACCTCCATCATCGTCCTCACCACCGCCGTGCTCTTCGCCCGCAACCTGCTAAAGTCCATGTCCGCCGACCCCGGCTTCGACCTTAACCAGACCCTCTACGTGAGCCTCCGCGTCCTGCCCGATCGTTATCCCTTAGCCAAAGATCGCAATGCGCTGGAAGCCCGCGCCCACGCCGCCCTCACCGCCGTCCCCGGCGTGGTCTCCGCCGCCGCCACCAGGCTAATTCCCTTCAATGACGACTCCACCAACGGCGGCCCCTTCCACGTCGATCTCTCGGCGGAACCGAAGCACTTCCGGCGTCACGTCAACCGCGTCGGACCGGGCTACTTCGCCACCCTGGGCGTGCCGGTCCTCGCCGGACGCGAATTCCAGCGCGACCAGGAGCCCAGTCAGGAGCCAAGGATTGTCGTTAATGAATCCTTCGCCCGCCAAGCCTTCGGCGCCGTGTCTCCGCTGGGCCACACCATCCGCGACGGCCGGGAGAAATTCGTCATCATCGGCGTGGTCCGCGACAGCAAATATGCCTGGCTCAGCGACCATCAGCGCCCGGCTTACTTCGAGAGCCACACAATGAGCGACCCGGTCGTCCACTTCATGGTCTGCGCCGGCGTCGACCCCGAATCGCTCGTCCGCCCCCTCCGCCGCGCCATGCTCGACATTGACCCCCCCGCTGCTATTGAAGTCAAGCCCATGCGCCGCGCCCTCGGCATGGCGTTACTGCCCAGCCGCGTTGGCGCTTTTCTCTTGGGCCTGATGGGCGCCCTGGGCCTCGCCCTCACCGGCATCGGCCTCTTTGGCCTGATGAGTTACTCCGTCACCCGCCGCATTCGCGAAATCGGCCTCCGCATCGCCTTGGGCGCCAACCCATCGCGCATCCGCCAACTCGTATTCACTGAAGGCGCCTGGCTCGTGGGCATCGGGCTGGGCCTCGGTCTACTCGCCTCCGTCTTCCTCACCAAGCCACTCGCCAACTTCCTGGTGGAAGGCCTCTCGAATACCGATCCACTCACTTACGCCGCCGTCGTAGTATTGATCCTCGCCACCGGCTCGCTCGCCTGCGCCATCCCCGCCCGCCGCGCCCTGCGCATTCATCCCCTGGAGGCGTTGCGCTATGAGTAGCGCCACCCAACCAACCACCGCAGTCAGCTATCCGTAAAGACCACGGTTCCAGGGGTGCGCTTGCGAGCCTACAGGCTCAATCCAAACTGAGCGGAGGATCGCGTCGCCTCACAACTACCGTTTCTCATGTGCGAAAGAGTAGAATTCCTTCTCGTCGATTCCCATATCGCGGCAGTAGATCCCGCCCTTCCGGACGCTCTTCGTAACGAAAACCGCCCCATCCCGAACCAGTACCCCTTGGGCCTCCCCACCGCAGACGACATTCGGCAAAAGGTTCCAGGTTTTACGAGCGGATTCGGACACAGGTGTTCCAATCACAATCAGGGTCGCGGTGGTCTTGACATCGCTGTATTCTATGCTCCATGCTGTCTCCTTGCCGGGCGAGCGGACGAAGTAGCACGGGGCCTTCGGCGCAAGTGGATGGTTGACGCTGCCAGTTCGCAACACGCATTCACCGTTCCGGCTGAGAAGCTCGAAGGATCGGGAACTTACTGCCGCACTGTCGGTGACCAGCAGTGTAGCGGGTACAAGGGCCGTGGTCTCCTGACTGCCCGCTGGTTCGACCGTCGGACGGCACGAAGTGAACACCAAGAGGTACGCTGCGACAGCCATTAAGGCTTCGAATCGCTTCATGGCAGCTCCCAGAACCACACTTCCTTGCCCAGAGCGAAGTAGGTTGGCGACCCACCCTTCAACTGCGATCCATTCCAAATATCAATATGGTCGGTGGCGCCCCAGCCATCCTTGATGAAAACGATGCCTTTCTTCCCAACAAAGTCCAAGTTCGAGACCTTAGTTTTGTGTTTCCGTACGGTGCCGACCGTTGCGGTTTGGGCCACGAGCCAGTTAGCCAGTTCTTGGGCACGCAGTATGTGAGGCGGGTTATGTTGCAACCAGCACTTCGCCCCCTGAAATGACACCAGCGAAAGTCCTGCGCCCGCCAAGGCAACTCCCATCCGGATAGCGCATTGGTTCGTAAAGGTCGACTTGTCGCAAGGATCACCGGGGTAGGGATGGTTGTCCCAAATTTTCTGAGTGGTTACAGTGGGCACGATGTTACTCCTTCACTGAAATAGATAGCTTTAGCGAACCGATCCAGGTTTGAGTCATCCTCACGTTCGCTCATCTCTCCAGGCATCTTACAACACCCTTACCTGCCCACATCAACTGCGCATTATCGGGGGAATCCACGCGCATTCCTGGGTTTCCTTGCAAATATTTGAAAATGAGCAGGTTACTACCACCGAAAAATGTGTTTCGGCAAAAGAAACTCACTTTTTGGCTCCCTCCCCGCCCACGAAAAGCGCCCTAGGCGTAATGCGCCAAGGCCCGCACCACCGTGCCCTCCGGCCCAAAGTGGAAGACCTCCGCTGACAGCCTCACCCCCCGATAGTGCGGCACCACGCTGTCGACCCCCACCAGGACCGCCAATAGCTCAAACCGCAACTCCGGCATCAGCCCCAGCGCCTTCTCCCAATAGGCCCGCACCGCCGGTTTCCCTTTCAACCTGCCGCTCGCCTCCCCGGCGATCTGCCGGATGAATGGCCAGCTCATCTCAAAATCCTCGGCATAGTGCGCCAACACCCGGTCGAGATCATGGTCATTCCACGCCTCTACCCACTCGCGGGCAAACTGCTTCGCAAACTCAGGGTAAATCATCCCCCTATTGTAGGATTCGCTGCCCCTCGACGCGCCAGTCACAACGATTTGTGTAACGCCAATCAAGAGAAAATCGCAATCGAATCAATCACTTACTGGCCAAGCCCTCCCCTCATTGGTGCCCCGCGCGACCTTCCCCATGCCATCCTAAACTCGTGACGACCTCGCTCCATCCCGCTGCCCACCTCTTTCCCACAATCGCGAAGTCCAATCAAATCAATCACTCCCGGGTTCGTTTCGTAACTTCACTTTTCACCAACCCGCTCCCATCCTGCTGCATCAATTCGATCTCCCCTTCACCCTTCTCGCCGACCCTGACCATGCCGCCGCCGAGGCCTATGGCGTCTGGGTCGAAAAGAGTATGTACGGCAAGAAGTATATGGGCGTCGAACGCACCACCTTCCTCATCGCTCCCGACGGCAAGATTAAGAAAATCTGGCCCAAAGTCAAACCCGCCGGCCACGCCGCCGAAGTCCTCGCCGCTCTGTAACCGAACGAAAACCCCCTGTGCTAAAGTGGTATTTCCGCCTGAAGAAACTTTTTTCTCACTCGCAGGCCGTATAACCCCCATGGACAAGACCCTTCGGAAAGAACTAAAGACTGACGAGTTCGCGGTAGCGACCGAGCATGTCATTGATTACGCGGCTCACCACCGGCAACAGATGGTTCGCTACGGCGGCATCGCCCTGGCCGTGCTGCTCCTGGCCGGCGCCGCCTACTGGTTCTTCACCAGCCGTGCCGAAGAACGCCGTCTCGCCCTGCGCGAGGTCTACGCCGCCCGCGAAGCCACCATCGGTGCCGAGCCCCAAAACGGTGCACTCAAAGCCTTCGGCACCCAGCAGTTGAAAGATGCCGCTGTCGACAAGGCCTTGAACGAACTGATCGCCAAGTACCCCGGCACCGAAGAAGCTGCCATCGCCCTTTTTCAGAAGGCCACCATCCTCTCGGACAAAGGCAACCTTACCGAATCGCGCAAACTCTACGAGCAATTGGCCTCCGGCGGCGGTGACTTCGGCGCGCTCGCCCGCTTCTCCCTCGCCCAAGCCTTGGTCGCCGAGGGCAAGGTCGCCGATGCCGAAAAGCTCTTCCGCGAACTCATCGCTTCTCCCTC
>JBBQQS010000506.1:0-3905 GCA_038215525.1 Bryobacterales bacterium | reverse complement strand
AAGTCTTTGAGGCTGCGGCGGCCGAAGGAGCGGCTGCCGGTGCATTCCTTGCAAGTGCCGGCGAAGTCATAGGCTCCAGGGAGGCCGGATTCGGGATCGAGCTTGGCGGGGTTCCAACTGGAGAGGCGGTCTTTGACTTCGTAGACGGGGGGCTGATACTCCCAGCGCAGGCCGAGGTTGAGCGTGAGATTATAGGTGATTTTGTAGTCGTCGTGGAAGTAGAGCGCCATATAATTGCGGCGGCCGCCGAGCCCGACGGGGTCGGAGAGGCTGGCGCTATCGACGATACCGAGGAGGTAGCTCGCGAAGGCGTAACCGGTTTGGTTGGCGGAGAAGGCTTCGTTGGGGATGGCGGTGCCGCGGGCGGAGAAGTTAAAGGAAGAGGAGGGAGTTTGGCGGCGGTTCTGCTGGTTGTGACGGAAGTCGACTCCGACCTTCAGGAAGTGCTTGCCGCGGGAGAAGCTGACGGAGTCGAGAATGCCCCAGCCGTTGTCGGCGCGGAAGCTGACGTTCTGGAAACCGGGAGATTCGAGGCTAACGAAGGGTCCGCCGCCCCAGTTGATATTGGGGTAGCCGAGGGAAGTGAGGCCCTTGATGCCGAGTTCTTTGGCCCCGTCGCGATCGGCTTCGAGGATGCGCTCGGGATTGCCGCGACGGTTGAAGGAGAGAGTGAGGTTGTTGAGAACGGAGGGAGAGACGGTCCAGTCCCAGGCGCTACGGGCGAGCCAGCCGTCATCGGGACGGCGGCGGGTTTTGGCGAGGGGTCCGCCGTAGATTTCGCGAGTGTCCCAGAGGCCGCCGGCATCGAGGATGAGGCGGGGCGCTTCCTTCAGGTTGTAGGAGCCGCTGATTTTGTGGCGTTCGTTGAAGATGTGATCGCCTTTGCCGGAGTATTGATACTGGTCCAGTTCGGGGTTGCCGGAGATGGGGAAGACTTGATTGTTGACGAGGGGGACGAGGCCGTCCGGGCCTTTGATGGTGGGGAGGTAGTGTTTGACAGCGATCGAGTTGACCCGTTGGGCGACGGTGCTGATGCGGGAGGCGGGGATACGGTTTCCCGGGAAGATGTCACCGATCCAGCGGCCGCTCGCCAGTTGGCGAAAGGAGGCGGGGTCGTAGATCGCACCGCGGGTGACGGGCCGGTCGAGGGCGTCGCGAAAGGTGGTGGCCGGGCCGAGAAGGCGGCTGAAATCGCCTTGATAGAACTCGGCGAGGGGGGCGTTGCGATTGGGAGCGCTGAAGCCGTAGTTCCGCTCGCGGTACTGTTCGTAGGAGAAGTAGAAGAAGGTTTTGTTGCGTCCGTTGTAGAGCTTGGGGATGACGATAGGGCCGCCAATGCTGCCGGCCCAGTTCATCTTGCGGTCTTGCGGACGGTCGACGCCGCGCGCGTTGTTGGCGAAGGTGTTGGCGTTCAGGGCTTCGTTGCGAATGCCGGTGTAGGCGCTGCCGTGGAGGGCGTTGGTGCCCGACTTCATGACGTAGTTGAAGACGCCGCCCTGGCTGCGGCCGAACTCGGCGGACATGCCCCCGGTTTGGATTTTGACTTCCGCGAGGGCTTCGACGGAGACGGACATGGGGGAGAAGTTGCCGCCTTGGTTGACGGTGACGGAGGCACCGTCAACGAGGGTTTCATAAGCGAAGTCGGTGGAGCCGTTGACTCGGCCGCGAAAGGTGTCGCCGGAGACCCCGGGAACGATGGCGTAGGCGAAGTTTTCGGCTTGGCGGCCGCCGGAGAAGCTCAAGGGGAGGTTCGTGAGAGACTTCGCTCCGAGGCTGGTGCCGATTTGCGGCGTATCGGCTTGGACGCGCGGGAGTTCCGAGCGGACTTCGACCGATTCGGAGGTGGAACCGAGTTCGAGTTGGGCGTCGACGCGGAGGACTTCGGCGATTTTCAGCGTAAGGTCGGCGCGGGTGGACTTGCGGAAGCCATTGGCTTCGAAGCTGATCTGGTAGGCACCGATGGGGAGGTTGGGACGGGTGTACTGGCCGGCGTCGTTGGTGGTGGTTTCAAAACGGGCGCGGGTGCCGGACTGGATGATGACGACCTTGACCGAAGGGACGGCGGAACCGGTGGCATCGGTGACGGTGCCGGTGAGAGAGGCGCGATCCAACTGCGCGAATAGAAATGGAACGGTAAGAAGTAAGAGAACCCGACACATGGCAGAATTATGAACCAGGTGGAGGGGAGATGCAACTCACTTTCTTAAACACTCACGTTCTCGAATTGCGCGCGATTCGGGTGGCGGCCGAGCCACCGACGTGGCGGCCAGCAGGATGAGGATACTCATGAATCGGGACAACATCGCCTGCGAAGATAGCATGGCTGTGCGTCAATTCGATGAATGGCGCAGCGTGTGCCGCAAAGGCATAGATTGTAATACCCTGAATCCAGTGAAATACTTAAACTGGAATGACGCCAAGAACGCCCAACTCCAGGAGGAGCGGGGCCTTGAATTCGAAAGACAGCGAATTTTCGTCGTCCTGCACGAGGATTATGTGTACCTCGTGCCTTTCGTCGAAGATGAGCAGGCAGTCTTTTCGAAAACCATCATTCCGAGCCGGAAGGCCGCGGACCGTCGGCTGAACATTAGGATCTCCAGCAAAGACCTGGAGGCGATCCAAAGGCGAGCCCTGGCGGAGGGGTTGCCCTATCAGACGCTGATCGCCAGTCTGCTTCACAAATATGCCGCGGGCCGGCTGATTGAGGCTTAGCGAGGAAACTCTCTTCCTCGAAGGGGCGCCACCATCACGCGCGTTTTTCGATGACCGTGCATGCGTCTCATCCTCGAAGGACAGGGACAAGTATTGGTGACCCGGGCGGGGCTCGAACCCACGACCCTCTGATTAAAAGTCAGATGCTCTACCAACTGAGCTACCGGGTCAAATTCCGAAGAGAATCGGCACAGAGGAAGGACTTCTTTCAGGTTACCACAGCCCCCGCGCGCCTCCCGCTTCTGAGAGACTGAAAAGTGCTCATGTCGAACTCCACCCATCCGCCCCTCCGCATCGGCCTCGTCGGCACCGGTGCGATTGCTCACAAGCACGCGCAAGCCTACTCGAACATTGGCTATCGCGTTACCGCCTGCTACAACCAGAACTTCGACAAAGGCGAGGCATTCGCTACTCAATACGGCGGCCGGGTGCTCGACAACCTGGAGGCCATTTGTAGCGACCCGGAGGTCGACGTGATCGACCTTTGCACCTTCCCCGATGTGCGCCTCGAACCCCTGCGCCTCGCCGCCGACGCTGGTAAGCACATCCAGGTGCAGAAGCCCATCGCCACCAACCTCAAAACCGCGCGCGCGATGATCGAGTATGCGCACGCCAAGCGCGTCCACTTGGCAGTCGTCAGCCAGCATCGCTTTGACGATTCCATCATCTTCCTCAAACACGCCATCGCCGCGGGACGCTTGGGCAAGATCCTGCAGGCCGATGCCTATGTCAAGTGGTGGCGCAGCGAAGAGTACTATTCGCGGCCCATCAAAGGCAGTTGGGACGTGGAAGGCGGCGGCGCGCTGATCAACCAGGGCATCCATCAGGTGGACATGCTGCTGCACTTGCTAGGCCCCGTCAAGGAACTCTACGGCATGTGGCAGTTGGGCGCGCGCCATAAGATCGCCAGTGAAGACGTCGTGCAGACGATGTTGCGCTATGCCAACGGTGCGCAAGGCGTCATCCAAGCCTCCACCGCCTTCTGGCCCGGCTACACCGAACGTCTGGAGATCCACGGCACTAAGGGTACGGCCGTCATCAGCGGCGATAAGCTCACTACCTGGGACGTGCTGCCGGGCGACGAGGGCGAGCCCGCGCCTTTGGCTAGCAATGTCGCCTCTGGCGCCTCCGACCCGATGGCAATTTCACTTACCCCCTTCGAACGCCAATTTCTTGACCTCGGGCGCGCCGTC
>JBBQQS010000505.1:0-3918 GCA_038215525.1 Bryobacterales bacterium | reverse complement strand
CACTTCTACGCCACCGAAGGCACCTTCCACCTCGGTGGGCGCGACGGTTGGACCTTCTAGCCGCTCGACACGAAGAAGCAGATCATCCACGTCGATCCGCAGTTGCGCACCGTCGATGGCCAAAACATCCAGGAACTGTGGGGGGACTTCATGGAGTCCATCCGGCAGAAACGCCGGCCGGTGCGCGATATCGAAATCGGCTATCGAGCCACTGCGGCGAGTCTCCTCGGTATGGTGAGTTGGCGCGCTGGCCGCAGCATCGAATGGGATGGCCGACGCATTGTCAACGACCCGGCGGCGGCGAAACTGTTGCGCCGGCCGTACCGCGCGCCCTGGGTTTACCCCACCGCCTAGGCCTAGGCCGCCTGCTAACCTATGGCGATGAGACCGTTCATCGCTTTGTCACTGCTGATTGCCGCCGTTTGTGCTCAAGAGCCATCGAAACCGCCCACGGGCGCGGCTCTGGTGCGGGAGCAGTACACGAAGTACGAATATGAGATTCCGATGCGCGACGGGGTGAAGCTGTTCACGTCCGTTTATGTACCGAAGGATGTTTCCAAGAGCTATCCCGTCATGCTGATGCGCACGCCCTACAGCGTGGCGCCTTATGGAGTCGATCAATATCGCCCCAGCGTGGGTCCGTCGGAACACTTTCAGAAAGCCGGCTACATTGTCGCCTATCAGGACGTTCGTGGACGTTATCTGTCCGAGGGTAAGTGGGAAGAGATGCGTCCGCACCGCCCGGGTAAAACCGGTAAGGAAACTGACGAAAGCAGCGACACTTACGACACCGTCGATTGGCTGGTGAAGAACGTAAAGGGTAATAATGGCAAGGTTGGCATGTGGGGGATCTCTTACCCGGGTTTCTATGTCTCGGCCGGCATGATCGATGCGCACCCGGCCTTGGTTGCCGCCTCCCCGCAAGCGCCAGTGACTGACTATTACTTAGGCGACGACTCTTACCACAATGGCGCCTTCATGTTAGCCGCCAATTTCGGCTTTTATCATGGCTTCGTTGAGCGTAAGGGCGACCCGGCACCGCCAAGTCCGCGCGTGCCTTTTCAGTTTGGGACTCCGGATGGTTATGACTTTTATCTGCGCATGGGTTCGCTCGCCAACGCCAATGAGAAATACTTTAAGAACGAAAGTGTCTACTGGCGCGAGAATATCGACAATACGACTTATAACGACTTTTGGAAGGTCCGCAGCGTGTGGAAGTACTTTAAGGGCATTCGCCCCGCAGTGCTAACGGTGGGTGGTTGGTTCGATGCCGAAGACTTACAAGGTCCCCTGCGCACGCACGCCTTCATGGAGGCCAATAATCCGCCCGATTCAAACGTCCTGGTGATGGGCCCTTGGACGCACGGCGGTTGGTCACGCGGCGACGGCGACCGCGTGGGCAATATCCACTTTGCGTCGAAAACCGGGGCTTACTATCGTGAGAATATCGAATTCGCCTTCTTCGAGCATCATCTGAAGGGTAAAGGTGACGGGAAGTTTCCGAAAGCCTGGCTCTTCGAAACCGGTCGCAACGTATGGCAGAAATATGACACTTGGCCGCCCAAGGAGGCCGAGCAACGTAGTTTGTGGTTGCGGGCCGGCGGTAAGCTTTCTTGGCAGGCCGAGCCAGCTCCAGGTTATGACGAGTATTTTAGTGACCCATTGAAGCCAGTGCCTTATCTCGGCTACACTTACCTCGGGATGTTGCGCGACTATATGACCGAAGACCAGCGCTTCGCGGCCCAGCGCCCCGATGTACTTACTTTTGAGATGGAACCGTTGAAGGAAGATGTCACCTTGGCCGGGCCGATTGAAGTAAGTCTACTGGTCTCGACCACCGGCTCGGACTCGGACTTTGTCGTGAAGCTGATCGACGTTTACCCCAATGATTATCCCGAATTGATCGATAAGAATCCGACAAAGATGGGTGGGTATCAGCAACTAGTGCGCGGCGAGCCCTTCCGGGGTAAGTTCCGGCAAAGCTTTGAGAAACCCGTGCCCTTTGAGCCGGGGAAGCCTGATCGAATCGACTTTGTGATGCCCGATGCTCACCACACTTTCCGCCGCGGCCATCGCATCATGGTGCAGGTACAAAGTAGCTGGTTTCCGCTCACCGATCGCAACCCGCAAAAGTTCATGGAGATCAATAAGGCGCTCAGTACGGATTTCCAGAAAGCCACTCAGCGCGTCTATCGCGGCCCGGTCGGTTCTCGCCTGAGCTTCCGGGTGTTGCCCACTCGTTAAAAAGAAACCCTCCCGCTTAATGTTTTGGACGTCTAATAGATTGTGACTCGTCACTACCCAGATCGGCCTTGCTTGGGCGTTGGTGCCCTGATCGTCGATGACGGCAAGATTCTTCTGTGCCGCCGCGGCAAGCCGCCATATGTCGGCTATTGGTCAGTGCCCGGAGGTTTGGTGGAATTGGGCGAGCCGGTCCTGCAGGCTTTGCACCGCGAAGTGCGTGAGGAGACAGGCCTTGAGGTCTCAATCAGCCGCCTGTTTGAGATTTACGAGCGGATCACCGCTGACGCTGCCGGGCGTATTGAGTACCACTTTGTGCTGGTGGATTACCTTTGCCGCGTGGAGAGTGGGACACTAAAGGCAGGTGACGATGCGGCCGACGTGCGTTGGTTTGCGGCCACTGAACTCGCGTCCCTCGAAATCACCCCTGGCTCGCTGCCGGTAATTGAACGGGCACTCAACACGCATGAATCTTTGGAGTCTGGACCTTCTTGAATATAAGGCGCTTCGCGCGCTGTTGCGCCGCGAGGTGCATTCCCCCATGGGGCGCGAGCGGCTCGATGCCTTGGCTCCGCACACCGATCGCGCGGAGCTAGAGGCAAGCCTTGCTGACGCTGAAGAGGCGATTCGCTATGTTCGCTACGGCGAGACCTCGGTTCGCTTCACCAACCTTGCCGACCCCACGGTGACCCTGCAGAAGCTGCGTATTGAAGGCGCGATCCTGGAGGCAACCGAGATTTACGCGCTTGCGAGCCTACTTGACCGCGCGCGAGATCTGCGCACGGCGATCCTGGCGGTGGCCGAAAGCTACCCGCGCTTGGCTGCGCATGCTGGCGCCATTAGTGACTTTTCGCGGACCTTAAGTGAACTCTCGGGCAAGATCCTGCCCGATGGCACCTTGACCGATGAAGCCAGCCCAGCGCTGGCCCGCTTGCGGCGCGACCGCTTGCGGCAACAAAAATCTATTCAGGATTCGCTGAATCGCTTTCTGCGGGCGCATAGCGAAGATGGCGTGCTGCAGGAGAGCTTCGTCACCTTGCGCAACGATCGCTTTGTGGTGCCCTTGGTGCCAAGCCAAAAGGGGCGCATTCCGGGAGTGGTGCATGGCTCGTCAGCGAGCGGGCAGACCGTTTTTGTCGAGCCGCTCGAAACCATTGAGCTCAACAACGACTTAGTTCGGTTGAATGACGAGGAACTTCGTGAGATCCATCGGATTTTGCGTGAAATGACTTTGGGTTTGCGGGAAGAACGCCATGCGATTGCGGCGGCGGCGATGGCTTTGGCAGACCTCGACTTACTCTTCGGCAAAGCTCACTTTGCGCAAACTTTCGATTGCACGGTGCCCACGCTTTCTCCGGAAGACAAGCCTTGTTTGCGGCTCAAAAATGCGCGACATCCTTTGTTAGTGGACGTGATGCGGCGGCAGCGAAAGTCAGTTACTCCGCTGAACTTGACGCTGGATCCGTTGAATCGGACGTTGCTCATCAGCGGCCCGAATACCGGTGGCAAAACGGTAGCGATGAAGTGCATTGGGTTGCTGGCTTTGATGGCCCAGTCGGGTTTGCCGGTGCCGGCGGAAGAGGCGGAACTGCCCATCTTCGATCAGGTATTAGCCGATATCGGGGATAGCCAGTCGATCGCCGAGTCGCTTTCGAGTTTCTCTTCGCATGTGGTGCG
>JBBQQS010000504.1:0-3928 GCA_038215525.1 Bryobacterales bacterium | reverse complement strand
GTGGCGGACGAACGCAATCAAGTCCCGACAAACGACATATTTCATGATGCACAATAACTATAAGTGCGTTATGCTGATATTGTCATGTGTCACTTTAAGGTGAAAGAGGTAGCTGCCCGACGACGCAACTGGTCCGGGAAGGGGATGGCGGCCTTAGATGGGGGAGCAGTCGAAGGCGAATTCGGAAAGAGGGAGGATGAAATGACGGTGGGAAAGATAAAACTTGTCGCGCTGATTTGCCTGGCTATACTCGCGGTCATATGGATTCTTCAAAACGGCGGGCCCGTGCAGACGAAGTTTCTGTTCGTTACGGTGACCATGCCTCAGTCCGCGCTGCTCGCCGTTACCCTGTTGCTGGGGATTGTGACAGGCGCCCTTCTCTCGCTGAATGGGTTAGGAAAGCAGAGAAGCTGATGGGTAGGGGATCAAGCGCGGAATCTCAGGACGAGAAGCGAGAATAAGGCGGGCATGAACGAACAAATACCTGTCGGCAAACCGATCTATAGTTCTTTAACGGCGAGCGTTGAAGGCTTCGATTCTCTGGCGGAGTTGGCCTTGGACCTGTACTCGGCATGGAATCATGCCACTGACGAAGTCTGGCGACAGCTCGATTCCGCGCTGTGGGAGTTGACGCATAATCCGTGGGTGGTCCTTCAGACGGTCTCGAAGGACAAACTCAAAAGCTTGCTGGCCGATCCCGTCTTCCGCAAGACAGTGGATGATCGGGTGCAGGGCTTGCGCCAGGCGGCGGCGAGGCCCGCTTGGTTTCAGCAGAATCATCCGCAATCGCTCCTGAAGCAGGTCGCGTATTTCAGCATGGAGTTCATGTTAAGCGAGGCGCTGCCCATCTATTCGGGCGGGCTTGGCAATGTTGCCGGAGACCAGCTCAAAGCCGCCAGCGATCTGGGCGTGCCGGTGGTCGGCGTGGGGCTGCTTTACCAGCAAGGCTATTTCCGGCAGGTGATCGACAAGGATGGAGCACAAGAAGCCCTTTACCCGTATAATGACCCCGGCCAGTTGCCCATCACGCCGCTACGCCAGCCAAACGGCGAGTGGTTGCGGTTGGAGATCGCCTTGCCGGGTTATTCGGTTTGGCTGCGCGCCTGGCAAGTTCAGGTCGGCCGGGTGAAGCTTTATCTGCTGGACAGCAATGACGTAGCGAACTTTCCCGCTCATCGCGGGATTACCAGCGAGCTCTATGGCGGGGGGCCAGAATTGCGCCTCAAGCAGGAAATGTTGTTGGGGATAGGCGGCTGGCGACTGCTTGCGGCATTGGGCATCAAGCCGGAGGTGTGTCATTTGAATGAAGGCCATGCGGCCTTCGCGGTGTTGGAGCGTGCCCGATGCTTTATGCAGGAAAATGCGCAATCTTTTGAGGTGGCTTTGGCCGCGACGCGGGCGGGGAATATCTTTACCACCCACACGGCAGTGGCGGCCGGCTTTGATCGGTTCGCGCCGGCGCTCATCGAACAATACCTCGGAGCCTATGCGAAGGAGAAACTCGATATCAGCCTTCATGAGCTGATGGCGCTTGGCCGCCAAAACCCGCACGACGCAACGGAGAGTTTCAACATGGCCTATCTGGCCCTCCGCGGCTGCGGGGCGGCGAATGGTGTGAGCCAATTGCATGGAAAGGTAAGCCGCCATCTCTTTGCCCCGCTTTTTCCCCATTGGCCTGCGGACGAGGTGCCCATCAGCCATGTGACCAACGGGGTTCACATGCCGACCTGGGATTCCGCCGCCGCTGATGACCTCTGGACCAAGGCCTGTGGCAAAGACCGCTGGATGGGGCCAAAGGCGACTTTGGGGCAGGATATTCGCCGTGTTTCCGACGACCGTCTTTGGGACTTTCGCCTCGCCGCCAGCAAGGCGCTGGTTGAATACGCCCGCGAGCGCCTGGCCCGGCATTTTGCCGCCGGGGGCGCGTCTCCCGAGACGGTTCAGGAGGCGAAGCGGCTGTTTGATCCCACGATCTTGACGCTGGGTTTTGCGCGACGTTTCGCGACCTACAAACGGCCCAACCTGCTACTGCATGACCCGGCGCGGTTGCTGCGCCTCCTGAGCAATCCGCATCGACCGGTGCAACTCATGATCGCGGGCAAGGCTCATCCGGCAGACCTGGCGGGACAAGCCCTGATCCAGCAATGGGTCCAGTTCATCCGCCGACCGGAGGTCCGGCCGCATGCGATTTTCATGAGCGACTACGACATGCATTTGACCGAACAGTTGGTGCAGGGCGTGGATGTTTGGATCAACACGCCCCGGCGACCCTGGGAGGCGTGCGGCACGAGCGGAATGAAGGTGCTGGTCAACGGCGGTCTGAATCTCTCGGAATTGGACGGCTGGTGGGCCGAAGCGTACATACCGGAAGTGGGCTGGTCATTGGGGGACGGTCAGGAACACGACGAGGATCCGGCCTGGGACGCGGCCGATGCCGAGGCGCTGTACGACCGGCTCGAACGCGAGGTTATTCCTGAATTCTATACCCGCAACGAGAAAGGCATTCCAACGGCCTGGGTCGCCCGGATGCGGGAAAGTATGGCACGGTTGACCCCTCAATTCTGTGCCAGCCGCGCCGTGAGCGAATACACGGAGAAACACTATCTCCCCGCGGCGACCGCCTATCGCGCACGCGTTGCCAGTCAGGGCACGGCCAGCCAGGCCCTGGTAAGCTGGAAAAAAAACCTCGAACAAAAGTGGGCCGCGCTTCACTTCGGCGAAGTGAAGGTGGCCACCACCGTCGATCACCATCTCTTTGAGGTGCACGTTTACTGCGGCGACCTTGATCCAGCGGCCGTGCGGGTGGAACTTTGCGCTGACGCCGTCAACGGCGGCGTTCCGGTGCGGCAAGAGATGACGCGCGGCACGCCGTTGCCGGACGGGCTCCAGGGTTACATGTACCGGGCCAAGGTGCCGTCGGCTCGCCCGGCGCGCGACTACACCCCGCGAATCATTCCCTTCCACGACGGCGTCGCTGTTCCCCTGGAAGCCTCGTCGATCCTGTGGCAGAGGTGAGGATAATGAAACCGATTTTATTCGGATGGGAGGTTGACGGATGAGTGAAAATCCATCCATCCTGATCATCAATGGGGGCTCGTCGAGCATCAAGTTCGCCCTGTTTCTGACCGATGAACCGCTGAAGAGAAGTCTGCATGGAAAAGTGGACCGTATCGGCTTGAGCGGTACGCATCTGTCTTTCATCGACGCGACAGGGAATCAGCAGAGCAGTTGCAGTCTTGTCGCGCCCGATCACAGATCGGCTGCAAACGCGCTGATTGACTGGCTCGAACGGCAGCCTGGGTTCGCTTCGGTCAAGGCCGTGGGGCACCGGGTGGTGCATGGCATGAAACACATCGAGCCCGAGCGGGTCACCCGGGAGCTGCTGGATGAATTGCATCGCATTCGGCCCTATGACCCGGACCATCTGCCGCGCGAGATTGAGCTGATCGAGGCCATTCGTCGGCGTTATCCAAAACTCTTACAAGTTGCTTGCTTCGACACCGCCTTTCACCGGTTCATGCCGCGTGTCGCCAAGTTGCTGCCGCTTCCCCGGCGATTAGACGCAAAAGGAGTCCAACGCTATGGGTTCCACGGTTTGTCCTACGCGTATCTGATGGAAGAACTCGCTCGTGTGGCGGGTGCGCAAGCGGCGCAAGGGCGCGTGATTCTGGCTCACCTTGGGAATGGGGCCAGCCTGGCGGCCGTCCTTGGCGGAAAAAGCATCGACACCAGCATGGGGTTCACTCCGACGGCCGGACTGCCCATGAGCACGCGTTCGGGCGATCTGGATCCGGGCTTGGCGCCTTTCCTGGAACGAACCGAGCGGATGACCACCAGCCAGTTTTATAACATGGTCAACCAGGAGTCGGGCTTGCTCGGCATATCGGAGACGAGTTCCGACATGCGCGACTTGCTCGCTCGGGAACCC
>JBBQQS010000503.1:0-3932 GCA_038215525.1 Bryobacterales bacterium | reverse complement strand
ATGTTCATCCCGCCGGAACGCGGCCATCTCTTTGGCCGGTTGCGGTAAGTCGTCTAAGTCGTCCGCTTTGATTGGCGGCAAAGTTACTTTGTCCGCCGGATACAAATCAAAGTAACTTTGCGGGGCGAACATCGGAATATGGGGATGAAAGAGCCCAATCGCCAGGAAGAACGGCTGGGTATGCTGACGCCGCAGAAACTCCTGTCCAAAGCGAATCGCCTTCATGTCGCCATACTCACGTTCGGGCTTACTCAATACCCCCCAGTCGAACTCTCCCTGCAGGCCTTCGATGCCGCTGAACGGATGCCCCGACGGGGTCGGCTCTTTCTTCACCCAAGGATAATAGTCGAGTCGCCGGTACCAGTTATCGTCGAATTCCTGTAACTGGAATTCATCCCATTGGTCCGGCGGATTGTGTCCTACTACGTGGTGAAACACCTTTCCCGCGCCGGCCACATGATAGCCATTGGCTTTGAAATGCTGCGGAATCGTCACTGCCTTCGGCAACGCCGGACGCCACCACTGCTCGTTATTGTAAATTCCCGTCGTCGACGGACGCAACCCGGTAAAAAGCGCCGTGCGCGAGGGATTGCACAGCGGAGAAGCACAATGAGCATTCGAGAACAGGACGCCCCGTTGCGCCAGCCGGTCCAAATTCGGAGTCTTGACGCCCGGGTAGCCGCGCAGGCAGCCGATCCAATCGTTTAAGTCGTCGACCGAAAGAAATAGGACATTCGGCCGGGCCACCAAGGCCATTGAGCTAGCTAGAAAATGACGGCGGGAAATCATAGTCTTTCGAGGATATCAGCGACCCGTCGGGGGCCGCCGGCTGGGGCCCTGATACGCGCACCGTTTCTCCCATGCGGCCCAATCCATCCGCACCCCGATCCCGGGCGCCGACGGCGGCATTACTCGGCCTTGCTTCTGCAACGGATAAGTGCCGTAAGTCAACTCGGTAAAGATACCATCGTGCACCGCGTCCCACTCCTGCATCAGGAAATTGCGGCAAGAGTTCATCGCGTGCAGCGAAGCGCAATGCGCAATCGGGCCGTACCACATATGCGGCGATATCTCCACGCCCTCCACATCGCCTAACTCCGCAATGCGCCGTAACTCACTAATCCCGCCGCAGTGAATCACATCTGGTTGTAAGATCCGTGCCCCGCGGTGTTCGAGTAAGGTACGGAATTCGTGCCGGCTGACTAAGCCCTCGCCGGTGGCAATCGGAATCGGGCTACTCGCCGCCACTTCGCCCAAAGCCCGTGGGTTCTCGCGCCACGTGGGCTCTTCCAAAAATAGCACCCGGTAAGGCGCCAAGGCCCGGCCGAGTTCAATGGCCGTTCGCACATTGAAGGTCTCGGCTAACTCGAGGGCAATGTCAAAGTCCGGCCCGGCGGCCTCGCGCACCGCCTTTACTTCGGCGATCATGCGCTCCAAACGCTGCCATTCGGTGCCGCCTCGGAAGGTAATCCACTTCACCGCCGTCCAACCATGCGCCTTGGTCTGGCGGGCGAGTTCCGCCAAGGCGGCGGGTGTCCTCGGCTCCAAATCCTGGCTCCAATGGCTGTAGTAGACCCGCAATGGCTTGGCCTGCGCCCCGCCGAGCAGACGCCAGATCGGCACGCCCAGCCTTTGCGCCTCAATGTCCCACAGCGCGATATCGAGCGCCGCCAACGCCGTGTTCATCACCGACCCATCGCGCCAGCGCGACAGTGTGTAGTAGGCCCGATTCCAATGGTCCTCTACGCCCGCCGGGTCCTGACCCACGAAGTAGGGCTCCAGCCATCGGATCGCCTGCTCGACGATGTCCACCCGCCCGGGCAGGGAGCCTTCTCCGATTCCAATCACGCCCGCGTCGGTCACCACTTCCAGAAATAGTAAGTCCCGTTTCGAAAGCGTGAATTTGCGAATGCGGAATTGGGTAATCTTCGTTGGGGCTGGGGCAGCCAACGCTCCCAGCGGGGCCAGGGCCAATAAGTCTCGGCGGCGCATCAGACGACTATACCTGAATGTGGGGCAACTTTGAGCAACGGCCGTTAGTAACCCTTTACCGCGCCCCCGCGGCGGCCGTCGCTCCAGCCGACTCGCCAGCCTTCTTCGATCATGACGGCTTGGACGTCGCCTTGGGAACGTAACTTCGGATTCAGGGTGTGGCCCATTTGAGTAAGTCGCTCCGCGACGTCAAAAACCAGGGCGGCGGGTTCGGCGTCGATGCGGTTGGGTGCCAGGTCGAAGTGAATGCGGGGAAATTCGAGGGCGTCGCGTAAGGACATTTTGAAATCGATGATATTCGTTACGATTTGGAATAGGGTGCTGGGGATGGTGGCTCCGCCGGGTGTGCCGAAGGCGACCCAGGGGGTGCCGTCGGGCTTGGTGATGATGGTGGGGGCCATGGTGGAGGCGTAGCGTTTGCCGGGTGCGACGCTGTCCGGGCGGCCGGCTCGATTCGAAAAGACGCTCATGTGATTGTTGAGTAACACGCCCGTGCCTTTGGCAATTACTTGTGAGCCGTAGAAGCCACTCAGGGTGTAAGTATTGGTGACGACATTGCCGTCCTGGTCGACGACGGTGAAATGGGTTGTATCGTTCGATTCGGTGTCGGTGATGCGCGCCCTTTGTTGCGGTGTCGCTTGCGCTTCGTTGAGACTGGCTCCGGACTTACGGGCATATTCTTTACTGACGGCTTCGTCAATGGTCAGGGTTCCCTCCTGCATCATGACGCGGCGAGCGGCAAAGCCACGGCGGAGGGCTTCAATTTGTAAGTGGCGGGCGCGGGCGGAGCCTTCACTACCCAAGGGTAACCGATGAGTTTCGAGGACATTCAAAGCCACAACCAGCGCCGCTCCTCCTGAGGAACTGGGCGGAGCGGTGAGGACCGGGTAACCGCGGTAAGTGGTCTTTAGCGGCGTGAGTAACTTGGCTTCATAATTGTGTAAGTCATCGTAAGTGATGACGCCGCCGTTGGCCGCCATATCGGCCGCGATACGCTTGGCGGTTTCACCCTGATAGAATTCGCGCCAGCCGCCTTTGCGCATGCGGGCCAGGGTGGCGGCGAGTTCGGGTTGCACCAGCCGCTCACCTTGCTTCAAGGGCGTGTCGCCGCCGTGCAGGAAGAGCTTGGCGGCTTCGGGATACTTCTTCATTACGGGTACCTGCAACTTTAAGATCAATTCCATGCGGAGCGAGGCGGGGAAGCCATGCTTGGCGAGTAAGTATGCGGGTTCCAGGACCGTCTTCCAGGGCAGCTTGCCGAATTTCTCGTGGGCGAGCCCCAGGCCCGCGGGAGTGCCGGGCACGGCGATCGATTTATGGCCCAGGTTCGCTTCGGCGGGGGTCGCGAACATGCCGGGCTTTGACGCGCCGGGCGCCGTGCCGCTATAGTCGATGACGCCGGTGCGGCCGTCGCGCATGGCGACCAGCAGGTAGCCGCTGCCGCCGAGATTGCCGGCTTCGGGATGGACGACGGCGAGGGCGGCGCCGATGGCGACGGCGGCATCGATGGCATTGCCGCCCTTTTTGAGGATGGCGAGCCCGGCTTCGGCGGCCAGGGGATGGACGCAGGCGACCATGGCGTGCGGGGCGCGTTCGGGTTGCGCGACCATGGGCCGCGGGGCGACGAGCTCGAGCCCGCTTTGCGAGCGCTCCTGCGGGTACAGCAGAAGGGCGGGGAAGAGGAGACAGAGCAGGCGCGTCATATCATTCTCAAGTTTAGCAAGATTACGAAACGAACCCGGGAGATGTTGATTCCATTGGGTTGCGGGTAGTTCAGGGTTTTGGGGTCGTTGTGAAGTTCCACGGTTTTTCTTAGGATAGCAGGCGGGTTTGCCTGGTTTGGCGTAGGTGGTTGAAAGCAAGGGGGAAAACTGTGGTGATTGTCGATCGGTGAGATGATGAGGCTGTGATTCTTTTGATCTGTATGGGCGCATCCTCGC
>JBBQQS010000502.1:0-3935 GCA_038215525.1 Bryobacterales bacterium | reverse complement strand
GCCGGCAGGCGTAAGCGCCAAGCCCGCCTGGCGCCCGTTTAAGGATCCGGCGCGGATTTGGCTCAATGCCGGCAAACTGCCCTTCGCCCGGGTGGAGGCCGAGATGAAGTCGCTGTATCAATTGCGGCTAGCCGACGAGTTTATTGGCGCCCATAAGGACCAGCCCTTTGCGTTGTGGCTCAGTTTTCAGGAGCCGCATTCGCCGTACGATTTTCCCGTGGAGGATCGCGATCATTTCAACCCGCGCCGCTTCCCGGTGCCCCGTGTCGGGCCCGAAGATAGCGGCCAGATCCCGCTCATCTTTCGAGATCTCAGTCCGGAGGAGAAGCAAGGAATTATTGCTTCTTACTATACGTCGGTAAGGTTTCTCGATCGTAACGTCGGCCGTGCCTTGGACTTACTCAAGAAACACGGCCTCGAAGAAAATACGCTGGTGGTCTACTTAGCCGACCACGGTTACTCCCTAGGGCAACACGGCCGCTTCGAGAAGCACTGCGGTTACACGCCGGCCCTGCATGTACCGCTGATGATGCGCTGGCCCGGCAAGATCCGGCAAGGGGTAGTGAATGAGTTCACCGAACACATTGACTTACCGCACACGCTCACTGACTTACTCGGCTTGCAGGCTCTACCGGTCCGCCATGGGAACTCCCTGCGACCCTACCTGGAAGGGAAAACGACCCGGCCGCGCGAGCACGTCTTCAGCGCGTATCTCGAAAACGAAGAGTGCTTCGTGATGGACGCGAAGTGGAAGTTCATCTTCGGCTCCGGCCAACGCGTCCGCACCGATGGCTATGAGACCGAGAATCCCAAGCCGGGTCGCTATGTGAAATTGTTCGACTTACAGAAAGACGCGGGCGAGTTTACTAACCTTGCGAAAGCCCAACCGAAAGTGGTCGCCAAATTGGGAGATCAGGCTTTGGCGCGCTACCGGGCCACGCATCCGGAAGCCCCTAACGAACCCGCCCGGCTCAGCCGCGAAGAAGCCCTGGAATGGTACGTCCGCCCCCGCGACGCCTAACCTAACGCTTGTGCATTCGGATAAAGGCGGGGCTGATTTGAGAGAGATTGGCCAAGCCCAACATGGCCATGTCCCGGGCGATTTCGCTTTGCAGCATCTCCAGCACTTGCTGCACGCCTCTGTCGCCGTAAGTGGCGAGGCCCCAGAGGGCAGGTCGAGTCACCAGCGCGGCCGTAGCGCCCAGCGCCAGGGCTTTCAAGATGTCGCTACCGCGGCGGAAGCTTCCGTCGATCAGGATGGGAACCCGACGGCCCACCGCTCTCACGATCTCCGGCAAAACGTCGAGCGCGCCGCCCTGGGCGGAGCCGCTCGGGCGGTAACTGGAAACGACAATGCCGCTCGCCCCGTGCTCGATGGCGGTGCGTGCATCTTGGGCGGTCATGATGCCCTTGAGGACGAGGGGGACATTCACCGCTTTGCGGAACTGGTCGACCCTGGCCCAGTCCAGGGGGGCGCTGAGGCAGATGACTTTGGCGCTGCTCGGGATTTGATTAGGGTCACTAAGTTGGGCCCAAAGAGGCTGCTGAGTAAGTGGGGCAATTTTCTCGAAGGAGTAACTCGATTGGGCACCAACCACCAACCCCGCTTTGGCGGCGTTCGCGCCCCGGGCCATGGCGAGTTCGCCCTCGGGGTGGAAGCGCTGCTGCTGCCCGGCGGGGCCGATTAAGATGGGGGCAAAGTGGCGCTGGCCGAAGAGGTCGAGCGAGAGGTCCAGCTTGGTGGTGTCGACGAGCATGCGGGGGCGGAAGGTGATGCGGTCGAAGGAGTAGCGGTTACTGCCGGCGATCTCCTCGAAGAGGCCGGGCGCGAGTTTGCGCTGGGCCATGGCCTCCACTTCCAGGGTGTTGACGAATTCGTCGACCGGGGTGATGCGGCCGGGAGCTTCAGTGGTGCGGAGTTGGCTCATGGGAAGTCCGTCCTAACGAGCGAGCGGTTGATGGCGGCGAGCGACGGCGTGCCGGCGGCGGCCATGGCTTGGACGAGTTCCGCTTGAAGGAGTTCCACCACGCGTTGGACGCCGGGCGCGCCATAAGCGCCGAGGCCCCATCGGGGGACACGGCCGAGGCAGACGGCGGTAGCGCCCAGGGCGAGGGCCTTCAGGATATCCGTGCCGCGGCGGACGCCGCTATCGAAGATGACTGGAACGCGGCCGGCGACGGCTTCGACAATCTCCGGCAGAACTTCGAGCGTGGCAGGCGCATAGTCGAGCGAGCGGCCGCCGTGGTTGGAGACATAGACACCGTCGAGGCCGTGCTCAACGCAAAGGCGGGCATCCTCGGCGGTCAGGATGCCCTTGGCCAGCAATGGGACCTTGACGATGGCCCGGATCTCGTCGAGGTATTTCCAGCTGTACCAAAGGCGACGATCGGCAATGCGGTAGGGGTTGGGGGCGGTAGGCTGCCGCGCGGACAGGCGGCGGGCGATGGCGCCGAGATGGCGGCCATGAAGGTCGCGCTCAAAGGCGGGGGCTTGTTGGTCGACGGTGACAACGATGGCTTGGCAGCCGGCCGCCTGGGCGCGCTCAATAGTGTCACGGGCGGCGGTCATGTCCGCGCGCGGGTAGAACTGGAACCACAGCGGGCCGGGGGCGGCAGCCGCAATTTGGTCAATGGGGAGGCTGGCCACATTGCTAACGATCATAGTGGTGTTGGCGGCAGTGGCGCCCTGGTGGGTGGCGGCTTCGCCCGCCGGGTGAAGTTGGAGGTGGCCGGCGGTGGGGGAGATCAGGATCGGGAAGGCGTGCTGGGTTTTGAAAAGCTGGAGGGCGGTATTGGGCTTGGCGGCGGTGGCCGACGGGATGAGTTGCACCCAGTCGAAGGCTTCGCGATTCCGGCGCATGGTGAACTCGCTGTCGGTGCCATAAGCGGTGTAATCGTAGGCTTGGCGGGGTAGCTTGGCATGGGCGACAGCTTCGAAATCGAAGGAACTCAGGAGTTCATCAATCTTGGGAACGCGGGAGTGGTCGCGGAAGGGGTCCTGTTGCGCGAGGAGGGGGGAGGAAGCAAGGAGCGCCGCGAAGGCCTGCGCGGCTTGGCGGCGGGAGAAGCTGTGGGTCCAGGATGATTCGTGAGTTGGCACGGTTGGCTCGGGCCAGTATATCGCTTTAGCCGACGTAGTCTCGCACGAGCATCTGCTGGATGAATTGAATCATGTCACCTCACGCCGCATAGAGGAGGCGGGCGTCGCGCAGTATATGCGGCGCGATTCTGGGGTTCATGCCGTCCTTGGATACCAGGTCGACCGGTCGACCTAACAGGCCCGGGAGTTCCGTCTCGAGGTGACAGAAATCGAAGAGATCAAGGGTATGTTGCCGAAGAAACTCGACCAGAATGTCGATGTCGGAACCTGGCGTTTGCTCGGCGCGGGCGAACGAACCGAAGAGCGAAAGCTGTTTCACTCGATAGCGACGGCAAAGGTCAGCAAGCACTGCGCACGGGACTTCGATGGTCATGGCTCTTTTGAATTATAGACTGGCCGGCGAATCCGTGGTGAAATCTGGAGGATGATCAATCGTAGACGAGCCATGTTAAGTCTGGGTGCCGGAGTGTTGAGCGCGCAGCGGCCCGCGGTGCGGCGCGTGGCGGGGGTGAAGCCGCGCAACATCATCTTTATCCTGACGGATGACCATCGCTATGACGCGATGGGGTTCTTGAAAGGGCAGCCCTTTATCGAAACGCCAGTGCTCGACCGGATGGCGCGCGAAGGCGTGCATTTGAAGAATGCCTTTGTGACGACGGCGCTATGCTCGCCGAGCCGGGCTTCGATTCTAACGGGGAAATACGCGCACCGGCACAAGATCGTCGACAACAATACGGCGATTCCGGTAGGGACGACGTTCTTTCCACAGCAATTGCAGGAGGCGGGCTACGCGACGGGATTCTTTGGGAAATGGCACATGGGGGCGGGCAGCGAT
>JBBQQS010000501.1:0-3951 GCA_038215525.1 Bryobacterales bacterium | reverse complement strand
TGGAAAGGCGCAAAGCGTACGCGCCGTGCCCGCAATCACCCCCTCGACACCGTCCACCGGACCCGTCATTGTGTGCACCCGGATATCGGGCGCGTAGTGGGTGGCGATCAGGCCGAGGTCCTTCTGTTCCCAAATGCGATGGGTGCAACGCAGAATGTAATCGACGATGTCGCTGTACTCGTCGCCGAAGCCCGGCATCGGCTGCCGCCGCGGCCCTTGCGGTGCCAGAATTTCCTCTATGTCGCGCCCGCCCACGTTGGGAGTCGCCGACTTCACCGGCTAACCCGGTAAGCCAGACAGCCGCTGGCGCTAGAGAGAGCACGATCTAATCCGCGGGGCACGGTGATCGTATCCCCGGGCCCCAGCAACACCGCGCCCTCGGGCCACGCAACTTCGAGTTCGCCTTCCTGCACAAAGAGCACTTCCGGTCCCGCGGGCGTTGGGATGCCTAGCGTTCCACCGGCGGCGATCGCGATTCGTTCCAGCGCAAAGCCATGCGGCCAGTCCAGCGGGCCGCCCGCTCCGATCACTGGATCCCTGCCGCTACCAACTGGCTGCGAATGTCGCCAAACCATCCGCTCGGCTTCGGCGGCGTTGGCACGATGGAGGGCGGCTATTTGATCGGCAGTGGTGCGCGGCATCGCCACGGCATCCGGCGGAACGGCCTGTCCCGCGGCGGTGTCGATCAGCCGGCCGCTTTGCAACAGCACCAACCCGTAGTGACGCGCCAAGTCGAAAACCTGAGGCGCCCACAGCACGCGGCCCGGATCGTCGCCGCCGAGCACCGCGAAGAGGAACCCGATGCCTTCGCCTACATTGGTGAAGCCGCGGAACATGCCGGTGGGCAGCGAGATCACATCGCCCGGGCCTATCCGCACTTGCGCGTCTTCGCCGTGTTCACCCAGATCGAAGCGCCAATGTCCCGAGTGAACGACGAAGACTTCGGCGGTGAGATGGCTGTGCTGCGAGTTCACGCACCCGGGCGGTTGGCGCGCGCCGCCGATGTTGAAACCGTGCGGCTCTGGAATGTGCACGTGTTGCGCGGGGTTTTCTGAGACTCCCGGGCCGATGATAGTGAAGTTCTCCTTCGCCTCCGACCCCGGCGAACGGGTGTCGATAAAGGCGTTGCGGCAGGGTCTGAGGTCGGCGTAGCGCACGATGCGGCTGGCCATCGTTTCGGGCGTCGGCTGGGTCATCGTCACAGGCATCGCGCCTATCCTAACAGGTTGAAGTTACCGCCAAGCGTTTTGGCCGATGCTACGATGTGATCTTGCAGGCTCTCACGATTGACGCATACGCGATGGCGATTCACGAGCATCGGGCGCTTCGCGAAGGAGCTGCGGCTTTAGCGCGTGCACTCCACGCCCCCGAAATCGTGGTCAATGCGGCGGCTCCCATCGGTACCGTGGCCGGGCGCGAAGCGGTAGAATCCCTCTTCTGGCAACCGCTGCTGTCCGCCTTCCCCGACCTCGAGCGCCGCACGGATATTCTACTCAGCGGGCAGTTTCGCGGTGGGGACTGGTTCGCCTCCACCGGACTTCTAATGGGACACTTCACCGGGCCGCTCTTCGGAATAAAGCCCAGCGGCCGTCCGCAGCACTTGCGGTACGGCTGGTTCGACCGGATCGAAGGCGACCAGGTGGTGGAAAGCTATGTCATCTTCGACTTCGCCCGTCTAATGATCGACACCGGACAATGGCCCCTCTCGCCGCCCTTAGGTGCCGATTGGTGGCCCGCGCCCGCAACGCAGGATGGGCTGATTCGCGCACCCGGCTCCGCGACGGCTGCGGAATCCGAAAAGAGTCTAAAGCTCGTGGAGGCCATGATTGGCGGCTTGATGAAATACGACGGCCAGTCGCTCGCGAGCATGGGCATGCGCAATTTCTGGACGCCCCAGTTTCAATGGTACGGACCCGGCGCCATCGGCAGCGCCCGCGGCCATGCCGACTATGAGCGCGCCCACCAGCGCCCCTTTCTCACCGCCTTCCCCGATCGCGTGGGCGGCAATCACAAGTGCCGGATTGGGGACGGGCCTTATGTCGCTTCCACCGGATGGCCCAGCATCAATGCCACCCATAGTGGCTCCGGCTGGCTCGGCATGCCGGCTACGAACAAGCGAATCAGTATGCGGGTGATGGATTTCTGGCGGCGCGAAGGCGACCTGCTCGCCGAGAACTGGGTCTTCATCGACCTGATCGATCTACTGGGGCAATTCGGCGTGGACATTTGGGAACGGCTCGCCGAGTGGCGCCAGTGAGCTCGGTAGTAAACCTCCCCCATGCGCGCGATATCTCCACTGCGCGGCGAGTCAGCGCGCTCTTGTTCCTGCTGACGGGCTACTTCTTCTACGCGTGGTCCTGGAACACGGTCGATATCCTGCGGCCTTACATCAAGAGCAGCCTGGGGCTGACGCTGACGCAATCGGGTTCGCTCTATACGGCCCAGTCGATCGGAGCGATCTTTGGCGCGGTGATCATGGGCCAACTCGCGGACAAGCTCGGGCGGCGCAATGCGCTGGCGATCTCGATGACCGGTTATGGTTCCGGCCTATTGGCGGGGCTGCTGGTGCGCGCCTATCCCGAACTGATCGTCCAGCGCGTCGTGCTCGGGTTCTTCATGGGGTCGATGTTTCCCATTGCCGTGGGAATTTATGCGGGCTTGTTTGCCAGGGAAGTACGCGGCCTGATTGCGGGCTTCGTCATGGGCACCTACAACCTGGCGGTCTCGGCCCTGGGTTTTCTGGCCGGCGTCGTGTTCCGCGAAGGGCTCGACTGGCGCATCCTGCTGTGGGCCGGCGCGGTGCCGATTCTCCTGGCGCCGTTCGCCTTCTTGATCATTCCCGACGACCGGCGCTTGATCCCCATGGACGGCTTGGGCGACGGCCAAACCACCGCCAAAGCTAAGTTGCCGATCACGGAACTCTTCCGGCCCGGCGTCGTGGGACGCACCATCCGGCTGACGGCGATGATCGGCTTGAACTTTTTCGCGTACCAGGCCTTCACCGGATGGGCCACCACGTACCTCAAGACGGAGCGCGGCATTCCCGATAGCGCGGTGGGCAATGTGCTGGGCTGGCAGTTCATCGGCGCGGCGCTGGGCGGCTTGGTCTGGGGCTGGATCGGCGATCGCTGGGGTCGGCGTTCGGGGGCCTTCGGGTTCCTGCTGGCCGCGGCAATCATCCCGGTCTATCTCTTTGTTTCCCTGCCAGTCGGCCTGCTGGCCCTCACCGGCTTCGCCTACGGAATGGTCCTTTCGGCGAGCGTGGTGTGGGGGCCGTGGCTCTCCGAGCTATACCCGCCCCACCTGCGCTCCACCGCCGCTTCGATCTTCAATTGGGGACGGATCTTCAGCATGACCGCGCCGCTGATCACGGCACCCTTGGCCGAGTCCTTCGGGCTCGCGCCGGTGATGAGTCTGGCCTCGGTGAGCTTTGTGTTGGCTGCCGCGATCTGGTTTAGCCTGCCCGAGACCGTCCCGGCGCGGTGATCGCCATGCGCTTGATTTCGTTGTGGGATTATGAGCTCGAGACTGTCCCCCTGAGCTTGGCCCAGTCCCCCGCAGGTAAAGGGGGGGAATGGCCCCACGCGGGGAGTCTATCACACACCCTCACCTTTCGTTCCCCATTGCTCTGGTGGAAATAGCCCTTCGACCCATGCGATCTTCGACGTGGACGGCGTCATCGTGCTCACCAGGTCTTCCAGAAATAAGCTCTTGCTCTGACCAAGACTCTTGAGAAGAATTTTAATGTCCAGCACGCCAGTACTGAGGTCAAGGGCAACTCTCCTCAGGAAGTGCTCCGCCATTGAGAAGTCAGCGAGAAAGTTAGAGATCGTTTCAAGGCTCTTAAGTCTGGTGAAGTGTGTCTCCAGGACGTGGTATTCGTCCAGTTGGATATACAGGTCTGGTTTGGTATTCGCATGCTCTCGCCCGACACATTTAATCAAGCCGAGC
>JBBQQS010000500.1:0-3957 GCA_038215525.1 Bryobacterales bacterium | reverse complement strand
ACATCGCCAAACCCACGGCGGTCCTGCTGATTATTGACGCCACCAACCTGGCCCGCAATTTGTCGCTGGCCGCCCCGATTCTGAGCCTGAAGCTGCCCACGCTGGTTGTTTTGAACATGGCCGACGACCTGCTCGGCCGGGGTGGAGTGGTCGACACGGCTAAGCTCGAAGCCGAACTCGGCGTGCCCGTTGCCCTTACCACGGCGACCACGGGCGAGGGGCTCGATAAGGTCCGCCTTTTTCTTGAGCAACGCGCGAATGCGCAGAACACCGTCACCCCTATCAAGTGGGCACCGCTGCCGGTGCTGCAGGATGTTCCCGCCTGTCGTCGCTGGTCCGCCAAGATCAGCGAGCGGTGCGGCTATCGCGCGCCCGCTCCGCCGCTCTGGACCCGCCGCCTCGACAAAATCTTCCTGCACCCCTTCTGGGGCGCGCTCATCTTCCTGTTCGTCACCTTGCTGGTCTTCCAAAGCATCTTCTCCTGGGCCGAGCCCGCCATGGAAGCCATCAAGAGCCTAATTGCCTGGAGCGGCCAGGCGATCGAAGCCGCGCTGCCGGCTTCCGCCTTCCGGTCGCTGCTGATCGAAGGCGTCTGGGGCGGCGTCGGGGCCGTGGTCGTGTTCCTTCCGCAGATCCTGCTACTGTTCCTCTTCATCGGCCTGCTGGAAGACTCGGGCTACCTCGCTCGCGCGGCGCTCATCGCCGACCGCACCATGGCCCGCGTCGGCCTGCAAGGCAAAAGCTTCATTCCCCTGCTGTCTGCCCACGCTTGCGCCGTCCCGGCTATCCTCGCCACGCGCACCATCGAGAACAAGCGCGACCGTATTGCCACCATTCTGATCGCCCCGCTGATGACCTGCGCCGCCCGGTTACCGATCTATACGCTGATCATCGGCGCTTTCATCCCGGAACGCGACATCCTGGGCCCTATCGGCTCCCGTGCCTTCGCGCTGATTGGTCTCTATACCCTCAGCTTTCTCGCCGCCATTGCCACGGCCAAGGCTCTGAAGTCCTCGGTGCTCAAAAGCGAAGCCTCGCCCTTTGTCCTCGAAATGCCGCCCTACCGCTGGCCCACCTGGCGCACGGTGGTCTATCGCCTTTGGGACCGCGGGATGGCATTCCTTAAACGGGCCGGTACCGTCATCCTGGTGATGACGATCATCTTCTGGTTCCTGGCTCACCTCCCGATCCGCGGCGGCAAGTCGGTGCCGATTGAAGAGAGCATCGCCGGCCAGATCGGGCACGCCGTCGAACCGGCGATCCGGCCATTGGGTTTCAACTGGCGCATCGGGGTCGGCATCATCGCCTGTGTCTTTGGGGCCCGCGAGATGATGGTGAGCACGCTGGCCACCATCTACAACACCGAGGGCGACGAACAGTCCGCCGACTTGCGGGGCCGCGTCCGGCAGGATCTGACGCTGGGCGGAGCGTGGGCCCTATTGGTCTTCTTCGCTTTCGCGATGCAGTGCGCCTCCACGGTAGCCGTCGTCCGGCGGGAGACGGGCGGGTGGACCTGGGCCGTCATCCAGTTCGCCTATATGACGGTATTGGCTTACGTCGGGGCGTTCGCGACTAATCTACTGGTGACGCGATTCTTTAGCTAGCATAACGAACCCCGACCGTCAGGGAGGGGATGTCCAGCGAACTAGGCCGGAATTAGAAGCCCGGAGGGGGAGGAGGGGGGGGCGGCGGAGGAGGCACAGGGCCACCACCCGTATCGCCGGGCAGAGAAGAAGGACCCCCACCAGGAATGCCGCCACCGCCAGGCAGCGGCGAGCCCGTGGGGCCCTGGATGCCGCGCGGACGATACAGGAACATGTCCATCAGGGCGTTGAATACGCGCTGGCCGACGGCGCCCTTATCGAAGCGGTTCTTCACGAGGGGATCGTTCTTGTAGACTCGCAGGTAATCGCCCGCATTCAGTAACCGGGGATCGCCTACCGGCAGCAATGCGTGCTGCACGGCCACTTGGCCTTCTTCCACCAGGACTAGCGTGACGTCTTCTTCTTCCACCGTGACATCGAAGATGGTGCCGCGGACGGAGATGACGGCGGTGGGGGTCGTCACCCGGTTGGGATTCGGCCGGCCGCCCAGCTTCTGGATATGGACCTTTACGCGGCCGATCCAGAGGTCCAACAGGTCGGTGACGCCGCCCGTGCTCGCCCGGAAGGTGGCGCGGGAGTTGGCGAAAAGTTCGAAGGTGCTGCCGTCGGGCAGGGCAAAGATCGCATGGCCGTCGGGGCCGCTGCTGACTTCCTGGCGCGGCAGAAGGCTATCGCCCACCTTGAGCGCCCAGGGGAACCCGTCGCGAAAGGTGCCTACTTGGCCCTTGGTGGAGACGACTTGTGCCGCGGTTCCCGTGCCAAAGGGTTGCGCAGTACTAGTACCAGAAAAGCCGGTCATTAGTAAAACGATGAGCAAACAAGCCATTCCGAACGTACCCAAACGGGTCCGTTTCGGCGTCCGAGCTGTGCTGTGGTTACACATCTGACTACTAGATCGACAGTCTACCATTAAATTGCATAGCAGATTTGTAGCCATGGCGAAAAATAATAGTTCTAGGAACAAACTCTTAGGTTTACGTTACTTTCCGCCGATCAAAGATCAGTATACTAGACACAGTCTCTGTGTCCGTCTGACCCGGTCCTGAGTTATCCGGTCTTTCACTATCATTCACTATGGTCCCAGGTGCTCGCACATTTCGCATGACGGCCAACAGCCTGTTTCGGTTGCTGGTTTTCTCGGCAGTCTACGCCGGGAGTGTTTCGGCCCAGACCCGTATGGACTGGCGGAAAGTCGGCTCCACGAGTTTCGACTTCGGCTTGCCGAACCTTGCCACGGGCGCGGTCACGAAGGTTGCCTATGGAGAAGGTGTCAGCCCGCCGCTCGAGATTGAAACGCGGGACGGCCGCCAATTTCGCTCGGTCGACGGCGAAAAGTGGCAACTCGCCGCTACGGCGCTCAATCAGACCACCAAGCGTTGGCGAAACGAACCCAAACCGCCGGAATCGGGCGCCCGAGTGGTCGAAACCGCCACCGACCGCGGCCGGCTTTATGCCTTCGCCAGCCACGTTTGGCGCTCGGACGACGCTGGTGCCAGTTGGCGCAACGTCACCGCGATCAAGGGGCAGTCTGTCTTGGGCTCAGCGATCCTGGATCTGGCCGTCTCTCCGAACGATGCCGACGAAATCACCGCCGCCACGGAAACGGGTGTTTGGCGCTCCCTGGACGGCGGGCTCATGTGGGACGGGCTCAATCAGAATCTGCCCAATTTTTCTGCTCGCCGCATTCACCGCTTGCCTGAAGGCCTGAATGGCCTCGAAGTGGAGTTGACCGGCTTGGCCTCCAGTGTCGTCTGGCTGCCGGGCGAGAAATCGGCCTGGCGACTTGGTGGCCGGGGTGCGGAATCTGCGGCAGAACTGCGGGTCCGGCTGACTCCCCTAGTCTCCGCCCTGGTGACAGCTGCGGGTGCGAGCGGAGAATTTCTCTATGCCGGTTCCGCCGATGGCCGGCTTTTCGTTTCGCCCGACAATGGCCGCTCCTGGCGTCCGGCGCCGCAAAACGCTGGCGGTCCCATCACCGGCTTCGCTCTCGATCCAAACGAACCCAACATTGCGCTGGCCACGGTCGCCGCCGACCGCAGTTCGCGCATTTGGCGGACGATCAATGGCGGCCTCAACTGGGATGATATCTCCGCCGACTTGCCCATCGGCCGCGCCTACAACTCCGTCTTTGACCTGGGCTCGGGAACCCTCTACCTTGCGACCAGTGCCGGCCTCTATTGGGCCAAAACCGACCTCCGCGCCCGCGGCCCGGTTACGGCTTGGGAACGAATCTCCGGCAATTTGCCAGTCGCGCCGGTCCACGACGTCCAACTTAACCGGTCAAGCACCCAGATCTATATCGCCCTCGACGGCTATGGCATCTATGCCGCCAGCGCTCCCCATCGCCGGGCCG
>JBBQQS010000499.1:0-3967 GCA_038215525.1 Bryobacterales bacterium | reverse complement strand
CTGCCGAGAGGCGACAAATCTGACTATGCGGTTAAGTGTATTAATTTTTAACACTTACAGGGAAACCCAGGGATGCGCGTGGATGCCCCCGTTACTGGATAAGTGTCTTAGATTCAGGGTTATAGAAGAGAAGTGCTAGATGGTGATAGTTTCGCCGGCGGCGGGGGTAATGACGCGGGTGCCGGGGAGGTCAGCAACTTGGGCGGCGAAGGCTTCGGGGGTACCGGTTAAGGCCGGGAAGGTGCCCCAGTGAATAGGCAGGACGGCTTTGGGGCGCAGCAGACGGCAAGCGTAGGCAGCTTCTCTGGGTCCCATGGTGTACAGGTCGCCGATGGGGAGGACGGCCAAGTCGAGGGGGCCGTGGATTTCGGCGATCAGGCGCATATCACCGAAGACGCTGGTATCGCCAGCGAAGTAGATGCGGCGGCCATCGGCTTCGACCACAAAGCCGGCCGCTTCACCGAGGTAGACATTGCCAATGGTGGAGGAAGAGTGCTGCGCATGGGTCATGGTGGCGAGCAGATAGCCCAGGTCCGCGGTGCCGCCCTTGTTCATGCCGACGGTACGACCGATTCCCTGCCCTTCGAGCCAGACCGCCAATTCGTGGATAGCCACGACTTGCGGATTGAACTTCTTGGCAAGCGAGACCGTGTCGCCCAGGTGGTCGCTATGGCCGTGGGTGAGAAAAATCGCGTCGCAGCGGTCGATGGTGTGGCCGGCGGGATAAGTCGGGTTGCCGGTGATGAATGGATCGATGAGCACCACCTCGCCCGAGGCGAGCGTCAAGGATAGGGTGCTATGGCCTAACCAAGTAATTTGCATAAAGTCTCCTATTGCCCGGTTTGGCCGTGCACGACGGCGCCGGTGCGGCGCGTGAGTTGTAAGCCGTCGCCCACCGCGGAGAAGCCGGGAATGGTGACGGGAAGTTTGCCGGCGATATCGATTTCGCCCCACAGGGCGCGGACAGCCGCGAGTTCGGCGGTGGGCGCGCTGCTACAGGTGGCCAGCGTGGCGGCAGTGTTGGGGAAGCTTTTTACGAAGTACGGGCTGCCCAGCGCAATCAGCACAAGGGGCACGGGACCCTTGGCAAGCGCCTCCACAAAAGCGGGGTAGTTGCCAGAGAGGCCGACATTGCCGCGGTAGGCGGCGATGTTAACGAAGACGCCGAGGACGATGGTGTTGCAGGATTTAGTGAGGTCGACGGCAAGTTCGGCGAGTTCGGCTTTGGGGAGGCCAGCGTCGAGCCATTGGGTCTTCATGGAGGGCGAGCGGGATTGGGCCTCTTCTATGAAACGGCGGCCTTGGACGGAGTAGCGGCCTTCGGCAAGGGCAAGCAGGCAGGATTGCGCCGGGTCGCGTAGCGGGACGAGATTGCTGGCATTGCGCAGAAGGGTGACGGCATGGTCGGCGACGCTTTGGGCGCTTTCGGCGAAGGCGGGGGAATCGACTTGCTCGCTGACCATTTCGACATCGACAAGACGCTGCTTGTGCAGGCCCAAGCGGACCTTGGCCGTCAACAGCCGGGCGACACTATCGCGCACCTGGTCTTCGGTGAGGCGGCCGCTTTGGATGGCTTGGAGGACGGCTTGGATGGCCTGCTCCGGGCGAGGGGACATCAACAGGACGTCGGCGCCGGCTTCGAGCGCGCGGACGGCGGCTTCGCCGGCGTTGAACTGCTTGGTGAGGCCCTGCATGTCCATGGCGTCGGTAACGACGAGCCCGCGGAAGCCGAACTCTTTGCGTAGGAGGTCGGTGAGCACTTTCCTGGAGACGGTGGCCGGAATTTCGGCGGGTTCGATGGCGGGAACGCTGACGTGGGAGGTCATCACCGAATCGACGCCAGCTTGGATGGCGGCGCGGAAGGGGACGAACTCAAGGGCATCGAGCCGGGCGCGGTCGGCGGTGACGACGGCGAGGGCCATGTGGGTATCGGTGGCGGTGTCGCCGTGGCCGGGGAAGTGCTTCACGGTGACCAGGACTTGGGCATGCGGGTCGGAGTGGGCACCTTCGATAAAGGCTTTCACGTGGGCGGCGACGTCTTCGGGGCGCTCGCCAAAGGAGCGGGTGTTGATGGTGGGGTTCTCGGGATTGTTGTTGACATCGGCGGAAGGGGCGAAGATCCAGTGGACGCCGAGGGCGCGGGCCTCGCGGGCGGTGGCGTAGCCTTGGAGGCGAGTGGCCTTCAAGTCGTTGGCGGCGCCGTAGGCCATGGCGTGGGGGAACTTGGTGGTGTTCGAGACGCGCATGCTGGCACCTCTCTCAAAGTCGCCGCCGACGATTAAGGGGACCTTGGCGACCTTCTGCATGCGATTGAGGAACGCAGCCATGGCGTGCGGTTCGGCATTGCGCGCCTGGCCGTTGACGACGCGGTTGATGACGATCATGCCGCCGACGCCGACATCCTGCACGAGTTGGACGTAGCGGCGGAAGTCGAGCGACTGCGAACTGTGAGCTTCGCCGAAGCAGGGGACGATGACGAGTTGGGCGATCTGGTCGCGGAGGGTCATGGAGTGCATCCAGCGCTGCACTTCGGAGGAGGCATTGGGGGGCGGCGCGAGGGGCTTGGTGGCGATGGCGGGGCGAGCCTTCGCGGCGGCCACGGGGCGCTTCGCGGGTAACTTGATTGGGGCCTTGGGGGGCTTGGCCGGTGCCGCGGCGGGCAGTGAGGTGAGAAGTATAGTACTCAGACAGACCACGACCAAGGACAGAGGATTGTTCATGGATACAGCTTTGAGTATAAGGGTTTAACGGACCCTAGGCGGACTCGAGGTGGCGGATGAGCAGGTCTCGGTAGTCGGCGAGGCCGGGCCCGCGCCAGGCAGGGTCCTTGGCCATTTCGTCCCAACTGCGGAGGCGGAGCATGTCGCGGAGTTCGGGTTGGCTGGCGTAGTCGGCAAGGTCCTCGGCAGACATGGGGCCGCCTTGGAGTTGGAGGGTCTCCATGCTGGCGGGTGAAAGGCGCTGCAAGTAGTCGGGATGAGTGGCGGTGAGGTAGCGCTTGGCGTCGACGTGGCCGCCGACCAGGGCCGCGAGGCGAGGAGAGAAACCGCGGGCGAGCAGCCATTGGGCACCCATCTCGTCGTGGTTGACGACGCCGACGCGCTCGTCGCGGACGGTGCCTTCCTTGTCGAAGAGATGGCCAACGTCGTGCAGCAGGGCGGCGAGCACCAGTTCTTCGTCAGCGTGGGCTTGCTGGGCATGCCAGGCACATTGTAGGGCGTGCTGAAGCTTCGACACGGCTTCGCCAAAGTATTCGTCGCCGCCGGACTTTTCTAGCAGGGCGATGACTTCGTCGGCAATTTTGGCGCTGTGTTCCATGGAATCTCCTTTAGGGGCGTTCGCCTCGTTCGATTCTCTCAGAAATGGCGGCGATGACGGGCGGCAGGTCGGCGACGGAGTCGATGACGTAGTGGGCGCCCCAGGCAAGGAAGCGCTCGCGGGCGGCGGCGAAGCGGGCTTCGCGGGCGGCCTCCGGCAGGGCAGCGAGTTGCTCCCGGGAGAGGCCGATTTCATTGCCGGTGCGGACGACGGAGACGGCCCAGACGCCAGCGTTGGCGGCTTCGCCGAGGTCGGCTTCGGTGTCGCCGACCTTGACGAAGGTCCGCAGCGGGTAAACGCCGAGTTGGCGGGCGGCGTAGTAGATCATCCAGGGCGCGGGGCGTCCGCCGCCGGTGAGGTCCGGGCAGACCCAGAACTCGGGCGTGTAGCCTTGGGCGGCGGCGGCGGCCTTCACGTCGGTCATCATACTGGTTTCGAAGCCCGTGGTGGAAGCGATGCGAATGCCTTGCTTTCGCAGTTGGGCGGTGACGTCGGCGACGCCGGGCAGCAGGTCGAGGTAGCCTTTGAGCACCTCGGTTTGCAAGGCGCCGAAGCCCGCGTAGATGCGGTGGAGCGTTTCCTGGTCGGGCAACTCGCCATGCACCTGTTGCCAACGCTCGGCGACGGGCGGATGGGTGAGCAGGGCCCA
>JBBQQS010000498.1:0-3969 GCA_038215525.1 Bryobacterales bacterium | reverse complement strand
GGGCACGGCGGTCCGGGCCTCGTGGCCAACACCTATCTCGAGGGAACCTATAGCGAGTTCTACCCAGACATCTCGCAGGACGAAGAGGGGATCAAAAAGCTGTTCACTCAGTTTTCCTTTCCCGGAGGCATTCCGAGTCACGTTGCGGCCGAGACCCCGGGCTCCATCAATGAGGGCGGTGAACTCGGGTATTGCCTGTCGCATGCCTACGGCGCAGCCTTCGACAACCCCGACCTTCTCGTCGCCTGCGTCGTGGGCGATGGTGAGGCGGAAACTGCTCCACTCGCCACCAGCTGGCACTCGAACAAATTTCTAAATCCGGTGCACGACGGCGCCGTCCTGCCGATCCTGCATTTGAACGGCTATAAGATCGCCGGCCCTACAGTGCTGGCGCGCCTACCTAACGCCGAACTCGAGCATCTGTTTCTGGGCTACGGCTATCAGCCTTACTTCGTTGAAGGCTCTGACCCGGCCGTGATGCACCGTCTGATGGCGGCCACGCTCGATAAAGCCTTCGACGTCTTGCGAAAGATCAAGGAATCGCCCGAACGGCCGCTCTGGCCGCTGATCATCTTGCGTTCGCCCAAGGGTTGGACGGGGCCCAAAGTCGTTGATGGGCTGCCCGCGGAGGGTTCCTTCCGGTCGCATCAGGTGCCGTTATCGAACATTGGGAAGAATCCGGAGCATCTGCGGCAGCTAGAGAAGTGGCTGCGCAGCTATCATCCTGAAGAGCTGTTCGACGAGACGGGTAAGCTTCGGCAGGACTTGGCGGCGCTGGCGCCAAAGGGCATTCGCCGGATGGGCGCCAACCCGCATGCCAATGGCGGGCAGTTACTCAAGGATTTGATCCTGCCCGATTTTCGCGCTTATGCCGTCGACGTGCCGCAGGCGGGCATGGTGACCGCTGAGGCGACGCGCGTGATGGGTTGCCTGTTACGCGATGTCTTGACACTCAATGAAGACGCCCAAAACTTCCGCGTCTTTGGCCCTGATGAAACGGCTTCGAACCGGCTCGGCGCGGTCTTCGAAGTGACGAACCGCCAGTGGATGGCCGAGCGGCTGCCCAGCGACGACCACATGGCGCCGGATGGCCGGGTAATGGAAGTGCTGAGCGAGCATATGTGCCAGGGGTGGCTCGAGGGCTACTTACTCACGGGCCGCCACGGGATATTTTCTTGTTACGAAGCTTTTATCCATATCATCGATTCGATGTTCAATCAACACGCCAAGTGGCTCAAAGTAACTCGCGGTATCCCTTGGCGCCGGCCGATCGCTTCGCTCAACTACTTACTCACTTCGCACGTCTGGCGGCAGGACCACAACGGCTTCAGCCATCAGGACCCGGGCTTTATTGACCAGGTGGTAAATAAGAAAGCGGAAGTCGTCCGCGTCTATCTGCCACCCGATGCGAATACCTTACTCTCGGTTACTGACCATTGCCTGCGCAGCCGGAATTACGTCAACGTCATCGTCGCCGGCAAGCAGCCGGCCCTACAATGGCTCAATATGGAAGCCGCCGAACGCCACTGCGCCGCCGGCATCGGGATCTGGACCTGGGCCAGCAACGACGCGGGCTGCGAGCCCGACGTGGTGATGGCCTGCGCCGGCGACGTGCCGACGCTCGAGACGCTGGCCGCTGTTGACTTGCTGCGGCAGCACTTACCGCAACTCAAAATCCGCGTGGTGAATATCGTTGACTTGATGACCCTGCAACCCGCTACTGAGCATCCGCACGGCCTCTCCGATTGGGACTTTGATTCTATCTTTACCACCGATAAGCCCGTGGTCTTTGCCTATCACGGCTACCCTTGGCTGATTCATCGACTTACTTACCGCCGCCACAACCATGACAATCTGCACGTCCGCGGTTACAAAGAAGAAGGCACCACCACGACGCCCTTCGATATGACCGTGCTCAACGACCTTGACCGTTTCCACCTCGCCGGCGACGTCATCGACCGCGTGCCCCGCCTGCGCGATACCGCGGGACACACCAAGCAGTTTCTCCGCGATAAACTCGCCGAGCATCAGCGTTACATCGTCGAGCACGGCGACGACATGCCGGAGATTCGCGATTGGCAATGGCCCGCCAGCCGATGAAGCACCATTGGGAGACTCCCCTCGCTGAAGTGCTCCTAGCAGCACGGGCCACGCCCGCGGGCCTCACTTCCTCCGAAGCGGCGGAGCGCTTGCGGCTCCACGGCCGAAATAGTTTGGAGCAGGAATCCCGCTTTGCCACGCTACGGGCCATCTTTCAGTTATTCACCAACCCACTGGTGTTGATTCTTTTAGCAGCCGGCGCTACGTCGCTGATCCTCGGCGACGGCGTGGGCGGCGGCATCATCATTTCCATGGTGCTGATGAGTGTGATGCTCAGCTTCTACATGGAGTATCAGGCCCGCCACGCGGTGGCCGAGATTCAGAAGCGGGTGGCTACCACGGCGGAAGTGCTCCGCGATGGCCAAGCGCGAGAAATTCCGGTGGCCGAGTTAGTGCCCGGCGACATTATTCTCTTGAACGCCGGCGACTTAGTGCCCGCCGACGCCCGCTTGTTAGAGGAAAAGGATTTGCAGGTGCGGGAAGCCGCACTTACGGGCGAATCGCTGCCGGTGGAGAAAAACACGAACGATGTCTCGACTGACCCGAGTAACTGCGTCTTTCTCGGCACCGGTGTGCAGACCGGCATCGCGCGCGCGGTAGTGGTAGCCACGGGCAAAAATACTGAGCTCGGCGAAACGGCCCTCAGCCTGGTGGCCAAAGCACCGGAGACCGAGTTCGACCGCGGCATTCGTAAGTACGGTTTGATGATCACGCGCGTCATCCTGCTGTTAGTGGTTTTTGTGCTGCTGGTAAACCTGGGAATGCATCGGCCGCTGCTCGAGTCCTTCCTCTTCTCCATCGCGCTAGCCGTGGGGATGACACCGGAGATGATGCCGATGATTATCACCATCACCCTCTCCGCCGGCGCGCGGCGGATGGCCGCAAAGAAGGTGTTGATTAAGCAGTTGGCGGCGATCGAAGACTTCGGCAGCCTTACCATCCTCTGTAGCGACAAGACCGGCACCTTAACCGAGGGCACCATCGTACTCGATCGCCACGTCGACATCCGCGGCAAGGATGACGACACCGTGCTGCGCTACGTCTACCTCAATAGTTTCTTTCAGGCTGGCATTAAGAGTCCCATTGACGATGCGGTGCTCCAGCACGATCGTCCGGCGATTGCGGAATATATTAAGGTCGACGAAATTCCTTTCGACTTCCTGCGCAAGCGCCTTTCGGTGGTCGTGCGGCACCAAAGCGGCGAACCGCTGCTGGTCACTAAGGGCGAGGCCGAGAGTATCTTCGCGATTTGCCGCTCGGTGAATATCGATGGCGCGGAACAGCCCTTCGACGAGGCCCGTCGCGCCGAAGCCTTGGCGACCTACCAGAGGCTAAGTGCGGATGGCTACCGAACCATCGGCGTGGCGACGGCGAAGGTGCCGTCCCAGACCACTTATCGCTCCGCGAGCGAGCAGGAGATGACGCTCGAGGGCTTCGCCGCCTTCCTCGATCCGCCCAAGCCGGGTATCGGCGAGGTGCTCACGACGCTCAAACAGAATGGCGTTTCCGTCGTGATCATGACTGGTGATAATCAATATGTTACCCGCAAGGTGGCTCGCGACGTGGGCTTACCGGCGGACCTGGTCCTAACCGGCCCCGATGTCGACGGCATGGACGATGCCGCGTTGGCCGTCCACGCCGAGCAGTCTGCCATCTTCGCCCGGGTGTCGCCGGCGCAGAAAAATCGCGTGATTCTGGCCTTAAAGACGCGTGGCCACGTGGTTGGCTTTATCGGCGATGGCATTAACGACGCGCCGTCGCTCCATTCGGCCGACGTCGGCATCTCGGTGATGAATGGCGTGGCCGTGGCCAAGGATGCCGCCAAGGTAATTCTGCTCGAGAAGGATCTGGCCGTGCTAAACGACGGCA
>JBBQQS010000497.1:0-3973 GCA_038215525.1 Bryobacterales bacterium | reverse complement strand
CCAATCAACTCTCGCAGGCGGTCCGCCTGATTTCGGCCCGCACCGAACTGAGGATGAACAACCAGATCTTCTTCGTCGGCGTGGGCGGCTACGACAACCACGAAAATCAGCTGGGCATCCACGCGAACCTGCTCACCACGGTGGACGGGGCGATCAGCGCCTTTATGGCCAATATCAACGACCTGGGTTTGGCGAACAACGTCACCCTCTTCACCGAGAGCGAGTTTAACCGCACCGGCAACGTAAACTCGCAAGCCGGTTCCGACCATGCCTGGGGCGGCCATCAGCTCGTGTTCGGCGGCGCCGTCAATCCGGGTGTCTTCGGCACCTTCCCCACGCTCCAACTGCGCGGACCGGATGACTCCGGCGAACGCGGCAACTGGATTCCGACCACCGGGCTGGACCAATACGCCGCCACGCTGGGCCGTTGGTATGGCGTTCCGGACTCGGATCTGCGCCAGGTGTTCCCCAATTTGGCGAACTTCCCGACGCTGAATGTCGGGTTCATGAGGCCCTGATGTTACTGGGGCTGGTCCGGTGTGGGTTGGCCCCAGTTATAGACTCATCAATGCCCTCAGCCTGTCTGACTGCCGGCGCGACAGTTCCACGATCTGTCCGCCGCGCAATGTGGCCGTGAGTCCGCCACTTACTTCAAGGTCCGTCCTTTCCACCCAACAGAGATTGACGAGCTGTTTTCGGCCAGTGGGTGAGCCCGATGCTGAACGAAATCAGCAGCGCGTGCCCCACGAGCAAGGGGCCCAGGGCCACGCCGTTCAGGGTATTGATGGCGATGCCGACGGGCGAGTAGGCGGACCAGCCGAGAACCTGATAGAGCCAATATCTGCGCATTTGCATGTGGGCCCAGGATAAGCCGTTGGGGGCGGCCGGGGCCAGGAAATGTGATGAATGGCCGTGGGGTGTGATGGATGGCGGGTTTCTACACTAAAATAGGGTTCTAATGACTCTTGCCGCAACGCCCGATCAGCTCGCCAAGTACGAAGTGGTGATCGGTCTCGAAGTTCACGTCCAACTCGCCACGCAAACCAAGATTTTCTGTGGCTGCCCCACCAGCTTTGGCGCGCCGCCCAATACCAATGTCTGCCCCGTGTGTCTGGGTCTGCCGGGGGCGCTGCCGGTGATGAGCAAGCCCGCGGTGGACATGGCGATTCTGGGGGCGTTGGCGCTCAACTGTTCGATCAACCCGATGTCGCGGATGGCGCGCAAGAATTATTTCTATCCGGATTTGCCCAAGGGCTACCAGATCTCGCAATACGAATTGCCGCTGGCGGAGCATGGCTTTGTCGATGTGGTTACGGACGCGGGCCCCAAGCGCGTCGGGGTGACACGGGTGCATATGGAAGACGACGCCGGCAAGAGCACGCACGACGGCTTTAAGGACTCTGACCGGTTCACTTATGTGGACCTGAATCGCTCCGGCACGCCCCTGATCGAGATCGTATCTGAACCGGATATGCGCTCGGCGGACGAAGCCTACGAGTACATGACTTACGTGAAGCAGGCGATGGAGTTTCTGGAAGTAAGTTCCTGCGATATGGAAAAAGGCCATCTGCGCTGCGATGCCAATGTGAGCGTACGCAAATGGGGCGCGCCCGAGTTCGGCACGAAGGCGGAAATCAAGAACTTGAATTCGTTCCGGTTCTTGAAATTGGCGATTGAATTTGAGGTTTCGCGGCAGGTGGCGCTGGTGGAGAGCGGGGGCAAGGTAATTCAAGAAACGCGACTCTATAACCCGGACCTGGGCGAAACGTTTAGCATGCGGTCGAAGGAAGCGGCGCATGACTATCGTTACTTCCCCGAGCCGGACTTAGTGCCGATTCGCGTTTCCGAGGAGTGGCGCGAGCGTCTGCGGGCCACCATGCCGGAGTTGCCGGCGCAGAAGCGTCTGCGTTATGCCACGCAATTCAGTCTGAATGCCTATGATACGGACGTGCTAACCGCGACCAAGGAAATTGGCACTTACTATGAGAAAGCAGTGGCCGCGAGCGGCGACCCCAAAATTACAGCCAATTGGGTGATGGGCGACCTGATGGGGTTATTGAAGGCAGAAAACAAAGAGATTACCGCGAGCCCGGTTTCCGCCGAGGACTTAGGCGACTTAGTGAAGCGAATTCTGTCGGGCGAGTTATCGGGTAAGTTGGCCAAAGAGATTTTCCCGAAGATGTATGCCGAGGGTCTGCCGCCGGGGACGATTATCGAGCGCGATGGCTTGAAGCAGATTTCCGATACCGGGGCGATCGACAAGATTATCGACGAAGTATTAGCCGCCAATCCGAAGCAGGTGGAGCAGTACAAGGGCGGCAAGACGACGGTGATCGGGTTCCTGGTGGGTCAGATTATGAAGCAGACCAAGGGGCAGGCAAACCCGGGCATAGTGAATGATTTGTTGAAGGCGAAGTTGGGATGACCTTTCGCGGGCTGGCCTGGTGGCTGATTGCCCTTCCCGGCTTTGGGCAACAGGTGGGCGAGTTGCGGCCAGCGTGGTCGGCAGGCACGCTCGACATCCATCAGATCCACACGGGGCGCGGCAATGCGGCACTGCTGATTTTCCCTGACGGCAAGACGATGTTGATTGACGCCGGGCAAGTGCCGGACCGGCCGGGGCTGGAGTTGGGTCCGCGGCGGCCGGATGGGACGCGAAGCGCCGGCGAAGCCACCATGGATGGCTCGACTCGACGAACGCGTTCTTCCTGCAGCGGGTGGTGATCGTGCCGGCCTGGCATGTTACGCATCCGGACCACAACGTCTTCCGCCGGCTGCTTACCACGTGCATCTATCCAGGGCCCCGCGACCTTTTCGCCACCACCCTGCTCGAAGCGCCGCGGACCATCTTCAGTTATCTGGGCGAGAAGTTCAAGAGCACTTCGGGCCACATTGTGATTCGGGTGGCACCGGGCGGAAGTAGCTATCACGTGCTGATTCTCGATGACGCCGGTGAACGACATGCAATCACGGCGATCCATGGGCCTTACGAGGCGCGAAAGAAGTAGACCGGGCCGGCCAACGCCTAGCGGGCTAATGTTTCAGGTGTTCCAGCAACTCGGCCGCCGTGGCCCGGTCGCCATGTTCGCGGCTGACTTTGGCAAAGGTGACCACGCCTTGCTTATTGATGATAAAGGTCGACGGGTAGGCTGTTTCCTGCGGTGAGTCCCAACGGAGCCCATAGAGATTGGTAAAGGTGTAACCGGGGTCGAGAACGAGGTGGAAGTTGGCGGGGAGAGTCTTGCCCTTCAGGAACTCTTCGGCCTTTTGGTTCAGAAAGCCGGGCGGTCCGGGATAGACCAGTAACAAGCGGGCGCCCGCGGCGGCAAAGGCGTCGCTGTTCTTAAGAAAATCCTGGACTTGGCGATTGCACAGGGGGCATTGATAACCGGGAAATCCGCGTAACATCACCAGCACCACCGGTGCCTGGGCATACTCTTGGGACAGCCGGACCGGCTTGCCTTCGAGATCGGAAAGGGTAAAGTCCGGCGCTTTGTCGCGTAATGCGGGCGTCGCGGCCAGCAAGATGGAACCCAAGAAAGGGAGGAAATATTTCAGCATGGGCATGTATCCCAAAACACGGTCCGTGTATTCCGGCCGCGCGAAAAATCATTCCTGGGTGAACAATTCCTGCTTCACGATCCGCTCACCCTTCAGCAGAATTAACGTGATCCGTTCGGTGGCGCTGATGTCGGCTAGCGGGTTGCCGTCAACCAGGAGGAGCGTCGCTTCCTTGCCCACGGCGATCGTCCCCGTTCGGCCGGCGATGCCCAACGCTTTGGCGGCATTGCCGGTAGCGGCTTGCAACGCGGCCCCCGCCGGCAGGCCGGCAGCGACCCATAGTTTCATCTCCCGATGGACTGCGGGGCCATGAAACACCAGAGGGTTGCCCGCGTCGGTGCCGGTTACCAACCGGACCCCGGCCGCGTGCGCCCGCAGTAAGTTGTCGCCGGCAATTTTCATGTCCATCTTG
>JBBQQS010000496.1:0-3977 GCA_038215525.1 Bryobacterales bacterium | reverse complement strand
CCGGCCTGATCGACCTGCACACCCACAACTTCTTCACCGCCGGCAACCCGGGTGCCTGGGCCGGCGATAGCAGCGTCGCGCCCGATGCCTTCAGCTTCCGTACCGGCGTCACCACCATGGTGGACGCGGGCAGCTCCGGTTGGCGCAACTTCGAACTCTTCCGCACCACGGTGATTGAGCGTGCCCGCACCCGCCTGCTCGCCTTCATCAACATCGCCGGCTACGGCATGGTGGGCGACGGGGCCGAGCAAGGCGACTTCTCTCCGCCCGCCATCGCCGCGTTGGCTAAGAAGTATCCTGACATCGTCGTCGGCATCAAAAGCGCCCACTATCGCAAGCCGGATTGGGCCTCCATCGATGCCGCCCTCGAAGCGGGCCGCCTCGCCAACCTGCCCATCATGGTGGACTTCGGCTACTTCCTGCCCGAACGCCCCTACTATGAGCTGGTCGGCAAAAAGCTGCGCCCCGGCGACATCAGCACCCATTGCTTCCGCAGCCCCGTCCCCTGGGTGGACGATAAAGGCAAACTCTACGACTATCTGCCCCAGGCCCGAGCCCGTGGGGTCCGTTTCGACGTGGGCCATGGCGGCGGCAGCTTCGTCTTACGCAACGCCGCCGGTGCCATCGCGAACGGCTTCCTCCCCGATACCATCTCGTCCGACCTCCACACCGGCTCCATGAATGGTGCCTTCATGGACATGCCTTCTTTGATGTCGAAGATGATGGCCCTGGGCATGCCGCTCAACGACGTCCTCCGTGCCACCACATCAAGCGCCGCCGAGAGCATCCACCACCCCGAACTTGGCCACCTCACCGTCGGCGCCATCGCCGATGTGGCCGCCTTCCAACTCCTCGAAGGCAACTTCGGCTTCTACGATAACGACCAGGCCAAGGTGATGGGTAAGCAGCGACTGCAAGCCGAACTCACCCTCCGCGAGGGCCGCGTCGTTTGGGATTGGAATGCCCGCCAAGCCGTTGACTGGAAGACCCTACCCAAGGATTACGGCATCCGCGGCGTCGACCGGCTGATTCTCCCCCAGAAGTAGGAGGCCAATTTCCGCCCTCCGGCCGATGTTCGTCCCGGCGCGAAGGCCGTACCCTGGGTTCATGCTGCAACCCTTCCTCATGCTGGCCGCGCTGAGCTTCGCGAATGACCTCACCTACGCTGACTTTGCCGCGCCGGCCGGCATGAGGATGGTGGGAGCCGCCGCCACTCGCGGTGGGGTGCTCCGGCTTACGCCCTCGAAAGCGATGCAACGCGGCGCCGCCTGGAGGCTCGAGAAACTCCCCGTGCGCGATGGCTTCGAGACCACCTTTCGCTTCCGCATCAGCGACCGCGACGGCATCGGCCCCGGCGCCGATGGCTTCGCCTTCGTCATCCAAAACAATGGCCCCACGGCGCTGGCCGGCAAAGGCGCCTCCGGCGGCTTCGGGCTCGGCTATAGCCCCGGCGACCGCAACAAGGCCATCGCCAACAGCCTCGCCGTCTTCTTCGATACCTTCCAGAACCAGGAGGACGAGTCCGGCAACGCCATCTCCATCTGCACCAACGGCGGCGAGCGCAAGCAGATGCGCTGGCCCCCGCCTCGCCTGGGCATCAACTGGTCGCCGCGGGTGGAACTGAAGGATGGCGAGACGCACCAAGTCCGAATTGTCTTCTCGCCGCCCTTGATGACGGTCTATGTCGATGACCAACCCGCCGTCCGCGCCCCCGTTGACCTGGGCCGCATGGTAGGCCCCGACGGCTCAGCTTACGTCGGCTTCACCGCCTCCACCGGAGACGGCTACGAGAACCACGACATTCTCGATTGGACCTTCCGCCCCAACTACGTTGTCAGTTCCAACATTGTCTTCGCGCCCTTCGATTGCATGCCCACCAAGAGCCTCTGCACTCCTGCCGAAGCCGTCATCGAAGAAACCAGCCCAGGCCAATTCCATGTCATTCTGCCCGCCCACCGTTCGGCCGAAATTCCCAATCCGCAGGGGCTACCCGTCGACATCAAGAACGCCCGCGGCTCCGCCTGCTGGGATCCGGCCGCCGGCAAGTGCGGCGCCCCCGGCTCAAGCCCGGAGCTTACCCTCCGCCAACGCACCGAACGCGGCCGGGCCGTGTTCGCGCTAGACGATCGCGACCCCGCCAACAACGAAGGCTACTTCGAATTCGAAGCGGTCCTGCGTCAGCCTAATCGGCAATAACAAAAGAGAAACTGCTGCGGCGCCCCCACGCTGTATGGTGCACCTCGTGCCGGCTCTCGAGCCATCGGAACCGCGCGCCGAACTCGCCGTGCAACGCCTGATCGTCATAGCGCATCGCCGGCAGTTCGCTGCACTTAAGCAGACCCTCCGGCCCAGACGTACTCACAATCACATGCCCACGCGGCCGTACCGCCTACGCGACCCGCTCGACATAAGCCTGGCGATCTGCATCGGGGTGAAAGGGGAACACTGCCCGGTCGTGCCAACCGTCAAAGGCATAGGCTGGCACTGAAAAGCGGGTCACGTCCGCGGCGATCCACTCCACGTCGGCCGATCCCACGCGCGCTCGCATCACTTCCAAAGCCTTCGCCGAAATCGATGTCTCCCGGTGCGGCCGATACCCTAGACTTGGAATAAAGCTGTCATCCAGCTTTCACGGCCGGTAAGCTCCCGGGTCCGCGCCCTCCTCCTCTTCAAATTTTCCGAAGTGCGAACAAAGCGTGGCAACTTTTGCCGCCCTTTTTTTCATGTCTACATTAAACGTAACTAAACACAAGGCTAACGGTTTGGAAGCCCGCGTGCCTTGGCTCATGCATGCGCCAGTTGCCAGTTGCATTCTTTCTCCTCTCAGTCTCACTGTGCGCACAGCCTTTCTCGTTCGGCGTGAAGGCCGGCGTGCCGATCACGGATGCGTTTGAAACGTTCCAAGGCAATCGCGGGAATTACTTCACCAATACGAAGCGCTACTTGATTGGCCCGACGGTTCAAGTAAACTTACCCGGACGTTTTGCGATCGAGGTGGATGCCCTGTACAAGCGAATCGGCTATCAATACGAGCAGCCCCAACCCAACACCATCTATGCGAAAACGGTCGCTAACTCTTGGGAGTTTCCGTTACTGGTGAAGTGGGCCATCCTACCTGGGCCCGTTCGCCCGTTTGTCGACACGGGGGCTTCAATACGACATATCTCTGGCCTAAATCAATTTCGCTCCGCCGCGAATGCCGCCGGCATCACGATCAACAACGCCACTGAATTCAACAAACGAAATGATATCGGCTTCGTCTTCGGCGGCGGCGTTGACTTCAAACTGGGGCGCGTGCGGATCTCACCTGAACTCCGCTATACCCGCTGGGGTTCAGAGAATTTTCGTGACCCTATCAACTCGCTCTTGCGCACCAATCGCAACCAAGGCGACTTTATTGTCGGTTTTACTTTCTAACTTAAGGAGTTCTTTATGACAGAAACGATCACCAGTGCCATCGGCACCCTCAGAGAAGCATTGCGCGACGGCGAAAAGGGCTTTGCCACCGCCGCTGACGATGCGAAACGGCAGGACCTGAAAGAGTTGTTCCACAATTACTCTCTTCAACGCGCCACCTTCGGTCTCGAACTAGACCGTCAGTTGCGTCAATTACATCAGTCGGGAGGCGATCCGGATGAGTCCGGCACCGTCACCGGCGCTCTGCACCGGGGTTGGATCGCTTTGCGTTCCGCCGTTTCGAGTGGGGGAGATCTCGCCGTACTCGAAGAGTGCCTCCGCGGCGAAGAATCGGCCCTCGCCACTTACCAGGCCGCCATTGAGGATCCCAGTTTGACGGGCGAACTGCACGCCTTGGTGGCGTCCCAACGCAACGACATCCAAGCCGCTTTCGACCGTATCTCTTCCCTCAAGGCCGCTTCCGATGCGGCCTGACGATCCCATCGATCCTTCCGAAGAGCTCGAAGAGTTAGTCGAAGAGATCGACATCATTGACTTTGAAACAGCGGAAGGCCAGGACC
>JBBQQS010000495.1:0-3986 GCA_038215525.1 Bryobacterales bacterium | reverse complement strand
CAGGATCACCACTTCGTAGCCCGCTTGGGTGACGATCGCGTTTCGGAAGCCGATGGTTTCGCCGGTGTGCCAACGCTGCGGCGGGCGAATGAACCAGCCGAAGCCATACTCGGTGGGAGTGCCGTCGCGAAGGGCGTTGGGGGTGAAGGCGAGCTGTTGGGTGGCGGCGTTCAGTACGCAGTTTTTGGCCATACAGTCGAGCCAAAGGCCGAGGTCTTCGAGCGAGGAGTAGATGCCTCCATCGCCAAGCACGGCGCTGGTGCGGCTTTGGTCGGTGCGTTTGGTTCCGGAGTACCCATAGGCGCGGTTGGCGATTGTGTCCTTGCCTTCTTCGTGCGCGATGGTGTTGCGCATCCCGGCGGGCTTCAGTACGCGATCACGCAGGGCGTCGGTGTAACGTTGGCCAGTGATCTTTTCTACCAGTAAGGCCAGTAGCGCATAGCCGGAGTTACTGTAAGCATACTTGGTGCCCGGTGGCGCGAGTAAGTCGGGGACTTTCTGGAGAATTGTCAGCACGTCGCTATCGTGCACTTGGAAGTCGCCGGCTGGTAAGTGATCTTCGTAGTCGGCCAAGCCGGATTGATGAGTGAGTAAGTGCTTTATGGTGATGCCGGGTGGCAGGCCGGGTAAGTAAGTGGCGATGGGATCTTCGAGCTTCAGCTTCTTCTCTTGCATCAACGTGAGGATCGCGGTGGCGGTGAAGTGCTTACTGACGGAGGCAAGCCGGTAGTTGGTGCGCGGCGTGGCGGCACGCTTGGCCTCGACATCGGCGAGGCCGTAGCTATGCTCAAAGAGTTTCTTGCCTTCGTGACGCACCATGACGCTGACGCTGGGCGCGTCGGGCCCATAATTGGCGAACAGTAAACTGGGGTCGACGGCCAAAGTGAGTAGAAGAACGAACACTAAGCCAAGCCCGCCAAAACACCGGTGCTATCGCCGAAGCGGTCTTCGTTGATGCCCATGCGCTGTAAGAGGGCCAAGTGTAAGTTGCAGAGCGGCGTTAGGGCAGGGGCGCGCAGGCGGCGGCCAGGCCGGAGGGTGCCTTTACCGCGGCCGGCAAGCAACAAGGGTAAGTTCTCCGGGTCGTGCCGATTGCCGTCCTTCAAGGTGGAGCCATAGAGCACCATCGAGCTATCGAGCATGCTGGGGCCGCCTTCGTCGATCGACTTCATGCGGTTCAGGAAGTAAGCCATCTGCTCCGAGTGCCAAGTTACTACTTTTTCGTACTGGGCAAGCTTTGCCTCTTCGTTCAAGTGATGCGAGAGGCTATGGAAGCCGCCTTTCACGCCGGGCAGGAATCCATAATCTTGCTGGGTTTGCGCGTCGCCGAACATGAAGGTCGCCACACGCGTGGTATCGGTCCAGAAGGAGAGCAGCAAGATGTCGAGCATGAGCTTCACATGCTCGGCGTGAGTGGCGGGGATGCCGGGCGCGGGCCGTTCCATGGGTAACTTACCCTGGTTGATCCAGCGCTTCTGCGGACGCATGGCGGCTTCCATGCGTTGCTCCACGCTGCGGACGCTTTCGAAGTATTCGTCCAACTTATTGCGATCGGCGGTGCTGCCTTGGCGGCGGAGGCGCTTGGCATCCTCAAGGACTAAGTCGAGCACGCTGGTATCGTCTCGCTGTAAGGAGGCCATGACGGCGGGGCTCGAAGGGTCAAGCCCGGCAGTGGCGGAACTGATGCTGGGGTTGCGGAAAAGGCGATCGAAGGCCAGTTGCGGCACGATCTCTTTGGGCACCGGCGTGTGCGGATCGCGCCAGGAGATGAAGGAGCCATAGATGCGCGCGAAGCCCCCGCCGGCGGTGTCGATGCCGGAGCGCGGGCTATCGATGCCGAGCTCGAAGGTGGGCAATGGAGTTTCCGTGCCGCGATGCTGGGCGATCTTCTGGTCGAGCGAAATGGCGCCAACGTCAAGGTCGCTGCCGGTGGTGCGCTGGACGTAGCCGCCGGAAAGCCAGATGGGGTCCTTGGGCCAATGGCCATTTCGGCCGACGGCGTTCTTGTTCCAAAGGTTCTCAAGGAGGATGAAGTCGTTCTTCAGGCCCGCGAGCGGCTGTAAGTGCGGCGTCATTTCGTAGTCGTCATTATCGCCGGGTGGGGTCCAATGCAGGGGATTCACGCCGTTGGGCATGAACATAAAAGCGGCGCGCAAGGGTGGCTCAGCTAACTTATCGGCGGCCATCACTTCGAGCCAGGGCAAAGTAAGTGCCACGCCCGTACCGCGTAACAACGTGCGGCGAGAGATGGGTTTGTGCATGCTTATTTCTCCGGTAATTTCTGCCGCTTAGGCGGCGCGGCGGGTGGTTCAGCGAGGCGGGCATCGGCTTGCGAATGGCGAAAGGGGACACTCAAGGCAATTTCGCGAATCAGGGTGCGGGCGCGATAGCCGTCCTTAACTACGGTGTCGACTAACTGTTGCACGGTGCAATGGTCGGCGTCCTGCAGCGCGCGACCGAGGGCGTAACCCATCACTTTGGCGGTAAGGTGACGCAGAAATTCATCCTGCCGCTTGAGTAATACCGCGCGTAACTCCACCGGGCCGTTAAAGCGATCGCCGCCGGGTAGCGCGCCCGCGGAGTCGATCGGCTGGCCGTTGTCTTGTGTGCGCCAGCGGCCCATCCAGTCGAAGTTTTCGAGGCCAAAGCCGATGGGGTCCATCAGATTGTGGCAGGTGGCGCAGGTTTGGTTTTCGCGATGCTGGAGTAACTTCTGCCGCAAGGTAATCTTCTGCTTCCGCGCGCCCGTGGCATCGAGCGGCGGAATATCCGGCGGCGGAGGCGGGACGGGCGTACCGAATAAAGTGTCGAGCACCCAGGCGCCGCGCAGCACGGGGCTGGTCTGCTTGAAGCTTGACGTCTGGGCCAGCACCGCGCCCATGCCCAGCACACCGGCCCGCCAGTCGTCGGGCCATTGGACCCTCTGGAAGACATTGCCCTTGAGGGGCAGGTCCAGCTGATAGAAGCGCACCAGGCGTTCGGTTAAGTAAGTGTAGTTGGCGTTCAATAAGTCGAGCAAGCTGCGATTTTCGCCGATGATGTGCTGGAGTAACATCACCGGCTCTTCACGTAAGTCGGCCGCGACTTCGGGCGTGTAGAAGTCGGCGACGTCGTTGATAGTAGGCGCGACGCGACCGCCCACGTCCTTGGTGCCGAGCCATTGGCCGATGAAGGAGTTGGCGAATACTCGTGACCGCGGGTCGTCAAGCAGGCGCTCCACTTGGGCGGCGAGCACTTTGGCATCTTGTAACTTGCCTTGGTCGGCCAGGCTGGCTAACTCGGCGTCCGGCATGGTGGACCACAGGAAATAGGAAAGCCGGTTGGCTAACTCATGGTCAGTGAGTGGTTGGATACCTGGTTTGGCGCTCGGCTGTTCGGCCCGCAGTAAGAACGAAGGCGATACCAGTACGGCCTTTAGAGCCAGCTTCACGCGCTCCTCATAAGGGTCGTCGCGTACGGCGGCGCGGTCGTAAAGGGCCACCAAGCGGTCTACTTCGGCGTCCGTCACCGGGCGGCGGAAGGCCTGGCGCAGAAAGCGGGCGATCAGCCGACGCGCGGCGACACGCGGATTCAGGGGCGTCTCGCCGGACTCCATCTGAAAGAGCCGGTAGTGCGCGGCGCGCTTCTCGGAGGAAACTTCGCCCACGCGCTGAGTGAGCGTCAGGCTATATATCTCGAGCGGATATTCGTTGGCACGTACGCCAAAGGTATGGCTGCCCTTACTTACTCGCACGACGCGAGTCGCTCCGTTCGGGCCCTTGCTTTCGTAGCGAGGGATGGTGCCGGTGCCAGCTTCCTTACCGTCCAGAAGCACGGTATAAGTGAGCGGATGTTGGTCAGAACGCTCCTGCAGCACGCGCACTTCGTAGTCCCCGTCGGCATAAACCGTCAGCGGCACGGAGATGATATCGCCGGGCAGGACCGGGCGGCGGGGACCGGTGCCCGTATAGTCTGGCCGCATGGCGTTGGCGCTGATGGTGCGGTTG
>JBBQQS010000494.1:0-3987 GCA_038215525.1 Bryobacterales bacterium | reverse complement strand
GGATCTTCGCCTCATAGCTGATCGGCATCACTTGGGTGAGCGAAATGCGATTGCGCGTTACCAGGCGGCGGGCGCCGGCGGGGCTGTCGTCAGTGCTGAGGAACAGGGCGACGTAAATGGCCAGCAGCACACCCAGTAAGCAGAAAGACGCTGCAATGCTGAATACCGTCAACAAGCTCCTGCGCTTATTACGGATAGCGTTTTTCCAAACCAACGAACCGAATTTCCCCATGCAAATCTCCGTTTGGATTCGCCGGCCCAAAGCGCGCGGCGAACAGATTCCAGGGTAACGCGATTCCCCAGGCCGAGGCGCGCCACAGACGAGACTTGGCAGGTTAGCGCCAAACGGAAATCTTCTAAAATCCGCCAAATAGAAATGACCGGTTTTGACGGAGGGTGGCAGGAGTTGGCTCCAGAAGCAGTTGGCGTGGCCCCGGATAGAGGTACCGAGGTGGTCCGCCCAAGCGGCTTTTCCTTGGAGAACGGATGCTGCTTTTGGTGAAAACCTTATGCACCACCTGATCGCCTTTTTCGTTCATCCCGCCCAACAGCCGCCAGACCTTCCGCTCGGCCAGTTCCAACTCCCTACGGCTTCCCGCAGCACCTGCAGTCGACCGCGCCTTCGCTAGTTCATGAGACATTTCTATGAGGCACCTGTAGGACATTCTCTTGTGGCTGCGACAATATTAAAGAATTACTTGCTAACTAAGGCTAAGTTGTGATAAACACTAAGTCACCGGCGTAATGGTACTATTCCGTCGGCGGCGGCTAACTCGCAGTTTACAAGAGTAAACCGCTACCGCCCCAACTCGTTTAGGTTGGGACGGTTCGCTTGGAGCAAGTCTCGTTGAAAGGTGATTCCCATGAAGGCGGCAACTGTGAGTTCAACAAAAAGTAATCGTAAGGTAGCGCTCGGCAAACTGGCGGCCGAAGATATGGCCCTTACCGTGGCGAGCGAGGCCGCGAGCGCGGTTCTGAGCAACATCGCCTTCGATACGGCGCTGCCGGCGCCCAGCACGGATATCGTCTCCGAGCTGAATAACATCGATTTCCAAAAGATGATCGGCGGCCCATTGCAGGCTTGCGTGAATGCGCAGGTCGCTTCTTCGCTGGCCAGCGTGGACTTTATTAAAACGATCGGCTTCAAGGAAGTCGACGGCAAGTCCGAACTGGTGATGGTGGATTTTTCCCACGAGAGGAACGACGTAAAAGCCGACGGCACCGCGGATAAGAAGACGGTGAACGTCAAGGTCCCGTTGATCGCCATGGTGCAGATTCCGAGCCTGCGAATCGAATTCGTGGAAATTAACTTCAATGTAAAAATCAACTCCGTGGAAACGGCCACGCGCTCCACCACGCTGGGCGCAACGGTCGACGTCTCCGGCGGCTGGGGACCCGTCAAATTCAAGGTATCCGGCTCCGCGCAGCGCTCGTCGTCGACCGGCATCAAGGTGGAAAAAGAGTATCTGCTGAACGTCAAGGTGCGCGCCGTGCAGGACGAAATGCCGGCCGGGCTCGAGAAGATCTTTGGGCTGCTCTCCGCCTAAAACATGATCCCCCTTTCCGACTATCTCGGATTTATCTTTGCCGAGATCACCCGCGCGCGGGAGTTCTCCGATCGCACTTCGGCCGAAATCGCCAAGACTTATGCGCAGGACCCGGTGATGAAGTTCTTCAGCGTCCCGCGTTTCAAGATTCCGGAGATGGCACTCACCATTCCGGTGCTGATTAGCGGCGCAAAGTTTGCCACCGTGCTCAAGTTTAAAGTGGAATTGAGTAAGTTCTCCGATTTCGTCCGCAGCGAATTGGATCGCTCCGTGGCAGCGCTGAAACTTGCGAAAGCCAGAGCCGACGCCGTCAGCCCCGTCGATATCATCAATGTGCGTCAGGACATCCGACTGTTGCGGCCCGTCGTCGTGCGACCCACCGGGCCGCTCAAGAGAGTGGCGAACGCACCGGGCTTGAGCGATTCGCCGGCCGACGCGGAGACGCCCAATGAGTTCGCCACGTTCTATCAGTTGCTCACCACGAGTCAGCATCTGGAACAACCGGAAGATGTGATCGCCATCGAGTACGCAGGGCTCTTCAATGAGCTTTTTAAGAAAGAGAAACTCGTCGAGGATTATAAAAAACTCTATCCGAAGAATGAGTTGTATCTGCAAAGCTCCAAACGGATGGAAGCGTTCGTGGTGAGTAACACCGTGGTCGACTCGACGAAGATTGAGAACCTGCTGGTGAACCCCGAAACCAACATCGTCCGTACGGAGAGCAACCAATTCTCGGTGTTTACGATTAACGCGAAAATCATCGAGGACGGAGTCTTTGTGAAGTCCATTCAAGGGCGGGACGGCAAAGTCATCGGGGTCGAAGTGGACTTTGAATAAGTGTTCGGGAAACTCTGGCATCGCGAACAGCAGCGGACTCGCCAGGTGCTGGCGTCCGTCGCGCAGGCATTGAGTAAGTACAACCGGAAAGATCTGGATGCGGAGGAGGCAACGCTGCACGCGCTCGATTCGGCGATCGCTTTATCCGAGCAGGACGTCCGGCTCGTCAGTCGATTGGAGTCGCTGAAGGCGGAGGTGGTTACCGCCCAGTTGGGCGTAAACCCCTACACGCTTGAAAAGCATGCGGTCGGCCGGCGGCAGATGCGAAACATTGTTGCCTATCGGGTGCTGCAAGGAATGCAAACGCTGTTCGCCCAAGAGGACGCTGCGATTGAGGCGAAACTGCGCGAGGCAGAGGCCACGATCGCGCAGATTCTTCTATCGGCGTTGCAGTCCGGCTTGCTCACCCAAAGCGCACTGGACGCGACTGAGCCCCCGGTGATCTGGAAAGCCGTGGAGGCGGACCACAACTTGTTCGTGGCCAAGAAAAAGGTGCTCCTGGCGGTGGGGACCTACGACGCGCTCATCCTGTGCGACCAGGTGATTGCGGGTCTGCGCTCGCCTCAGTAGCCAACCGAACGCAAGCCAAGGAAGCCAGCCCGAGATCGGTTTTAGCGAAAAGCCGGCGGGTCGAAGACCGTCAGGATCTCCTGGATCATGGCTTCGCGCGACGGGAAGCGCGACTCGTCGTAGCAGCCCATGGGGTTCTCGACCGCGTTCACCAGGCAGCGATTGCAGTAGGTGCAGGGGCGCGCCGGGCGATCGATACCTTGGGCGAATTGCTTCACCAAGTCGTTGTTGGCGACCAAGGGACGGGCGATGGTGACGCCGTCACAACGGCCTTCGGTGAGGGCTTTCTCAATGAAGGAGGCCGTCTGGAAGCCTCCGGTGCAGATGACCGGGATGTTGACGGCGCGCTTGACGGCGTGGGCGTCGTCGAGGTTGACGCCTTCAAAGACCTGGCCTGCGGCTTTGCGCCAGCGGTCCCGGAAGAGGCGGCCGGTTAACTTACCGCGGAAGAGCAGGTAGTTATACAGGGTGCGGGTGCCGGAGGAGATCATGGTGTCGAAGGTCTTTAAGAAGACATCGACCGGCAGATCGCCGACGGGGTTGCGGGGATGGGGGAAAAAGCTGCCGCTCGAGACGTGGATCGCGTTCACGCCGGCGGTCTCAAGCCAGCGCGCGATCTGGACCGAGTCCTCAATGGTGTTGCCGCGGGGTTCGCTGGGCAGGAGGGCGCGGTTGTTTTCGGTGGTGGAGAGCTTCACCTGAAGGTGGAAGTCAGTGCCGACGGTGTGGCGGATGGCGGCGATGATTTCCAGCAGAAAGCGGGCGCGGTTTTGCAGGCTGCCGCCGTATTGGTCCTGCCGGTCGTTGATGGCGGAGGAGAGGAACTGGGTGATGAGGTAGCCGTTGGCGCCGTGGAGTTCGACGCCGTCGAGTCCTGCTTCGCGGGCGCGGCGGGCGCCTTGTGCGAACTGCTGGACGGTCTCCTGAATCTGGGCCAGGGTCATCCTCTCGCATTCGAAGCCGTTGATGGGGTCGGACTGATCGGTGGAGCTGAGGCCCTTTTCCCATTCAAAGCCACCGATGTCGCGCTGAC
>JBBQQS010000493.1:0-3989 GCA_038215525.1 Bryobacterales bacterium | reverse complement strand
TCCAAGCCGCACGAACGGCGATAAACTGAGTTCATACCTAGCCTCTTCTGCCGCAACACGAAGAACGCTTAAAGTAAATTAGTCTTTCCTTAACGGGCTTCCCACCTTGCGGCAGGAGCCCACTCTTCTGTCCCTAAACGCTTTCCGGGTCACATTCACAAACGGCTTCGCAATGCCAGAACGTTGCCGACCTCCATCGTTTGCGGCTTCTTCCAAGATCTCACGCCTCGTCCCCGTTTTCATCCCCTGCTGTGGCCAAACGAAGTGCGCGCCATATACCATTCACATCAATATCGAAAATCAATCTCCCCTGTTATCAATCACTTCGCCAGAATTACCGTCAATTGGCTTCTATCTCGGAGGTAAATTAAAGTTGGGAGAAACGGAAATGCTCTATCGCAACCAATTTCGCGCCGACGTCACTTACTCCATCTATTCGCTTCCGCGCGCCGCCGCTGACGCGACTTACAAAATCCACCTCGTCAAATCCGAGGACCCCGCCTACATCCCCTCCGACCTCGAAGCCTGGCCCATCTTCTACCAAGCCATCCACGACATCCTCCGCCAACACCCCGCCGCTCACAACGCAGCCATCCTAGGATGCCCTCGGCGTAAGCCGGGGGACCTACCACCAGCGAACGAAAGGAAAGAAAACCCATGTCATCCAAAAAACGAATCGAAGCCAATCGCCGCAACGCGCAAAAATCCACTGGACCCCCTACAACCGAGGGCAAAGCGCGCTCCTCCCAAAACGCCACCAATCATGGCCTGTCCTCCCTCAATTACAACCCGCTCGCCCCCGGATGTTTCTTCCAGATTGAAGACGAAACGAAATTCCTCGGCTTACTCAACCAATATGTCGCTGACTACTATCCCCAGCGCCAGGACGAAATCGACTTACTCACCGAAGCCGTCTACACCCAAACAACAATGCATCTGGCTCGCCGAAACCGCCCACCTCGAAGTCACCATCGCGCAAAACGAGCGCGACTTCCGCAAAACCCGTCCCCACGCCAACGCCCCCGCCCACTTAGCCAACGCCATCCGTAAGTCCGGCGAAGAACTCAAACTCTACCTCCGCTATGACGCCCAACTTCACCGCCATTACCGCAATTGCTTCAAGGATCTAAGGGACTTACAAGACCGCCGCGCCGTCCAGCCCCCGGAAGATCCGCCCACACCAATCGAACCCAAACCACCTGCAGAAACCAGCCCTGAGCCGGCCGAAAAAAACGCCTCCCCAAACGAACCCAAACTCACCCCCGAAGAAGCCCACGCCCTCGCCGAAAAAGCCAAAATCCGCCGCATCATGGAGATCAACCTGGGGATCCGCCCGCTATCTCCAGGGGAAGAGAATTCGTATTGAGCGTCCCATCGTCTAGGTCAGCAAGGACGCGACCATGACAAGCTGGCGGTCTCGTTCAAAATAAACATTTCGCCCTCTTGAGTGCCCATCTGTTTTTTGACAATTGAATTTCACTGCGAAGCGCGGCCACTCGCGGCGGGTCACACTGGTCACCGAAAGCCGACCCCTACGGCGGCACCCAACTCCCCGGCGGCTGCCCGTGCCTGTGCCAAGTGCCTGCGGCAATGCGCAGGGATCAGATAGCACACCAGTCCCAATGGGTAGCTCATCCATTTCGCAAACGGTGATTGTACCCGGATGCGGCGCAAGTCAAGCGCGGCAAGTTGAGGCGCGCGCCCCAGCAGCAACTCGTAGACTCGGACAAATGCCGCCAAGGATTCGGCTCCGGAGCGGGTCGACTGTGGCACAAAGTTGGGCTTCGTCGGGAAGCCGCGCTTCACCGGCACATCGATCTGCGCCAGAAACCAACGGCCCAGCCAACCCGGCGCGTAAGAGCGCTCACTCCGGGGAGCGCCGTCGGCCACAGCGAACAGGAGCAAGAAAGCCTCGGCCGTCAGCGTCAAGTGATCCAGGCATTCGGCGGGGCTCCAGGCACCGGGACGTGGTCGGGCTACAGCTCGGTCCGGAGAGAGCGTAGCAAAAAGGGCCCGGGCATCGTCGATGGCGGCACGGGTGTGCTGGTCAAAATAGGATAGCTCTGCTTTCATGGCCCTAGGCGAATGTATCAATCAAAGAAAAAGGACGCCCACGGGAGCGCCCTTCTTTCCAGATCGGCCTTTCCAGATAGGCCGGCAATTAACTGATGCCGAAACCCTTGCGCAAGGTGGGCTTCAGGTATTGGTTGGCTTCGTTGTTATTGCTGAAGCGCATTTTGGCCGCGTCCCATTCGAGCTTGCCGTCGACACGCAAAGCGATCACGCCCAGCAGCATCCACTCGACAAACGGCGCCGCGACATTGAAGTTAGAACACGCCGGATCGCCGCCCTTGCAGGCGCGAATCCAGTCGCGGTAGTGGCCAGGCGAGCGAGTTAGCAGCGGATCCGGCATGCGGTAATCAGCCATCTTGGCGGTGGGTAAGAGCCGGGTGTGCTCGCCGTAAGTGCCGGTGGTGAGCATGCCCTTGTCGCCCATAAAGAGGCTGCCGTTGGGCGAAGCGGGGCGCAGTTCGGTGGCCGCCTTCAACGCGGAATATTCTTCGAAGTTGAAGACGCCGCCCGTAATGCCGGTATACCCCGGCCGACGCATCTGACCTTGGCCCCGACCCTGACCCGGAGCTTGCGCCGCCCGCGGCAGGTCGCCCAGCCATTCGCCGTCCGGCACGCCCGCGATCTTCGGGCTCTCCTTCAGTCCGTCGTGCCAGAAGATCGTCACCGGGCCCATCGCGCCGCGCGCCGGGAACTCAAACTTGGTCACCGACTTCTTCGGGAACTGGAACTTGCTGGTGCCTTCCTTCATCACGCACTCGACGCTGGTGGGCGAGCCAAGCTTCAGCGCCATGTTCGGCGCGCCCAGGATGTGGCAAGCCATGTCGCCCATGGCGCCGCAGCCGAAGTCGAAGAAGCCGCGCCAGTTGAAGGGCAGGTAGAAGCCGCCGTAGGGCGACTTGAAGTCCTTGCCGCCGGTGGTGAAGGGGCGCTTTTCGGCCGAGCCGAGCCAGAGGTCCCAGTCGAGCGTGGCGGGAATGTCCTCGGCGCCGGGGATCTCGGTCTGGCCTTGGGGCCACCAGGGACGGTCGGTCCACGCGTGGACCTCCTTCACCTGCCCGATCTCGCCGGACCACACAATCTCAGCCACCTGCCGAGTGCCTTCGTTTGAATAACCCTGGTTGCCCATCTGCGTGGCGACCTTGTATTTATTGGCCGCGTCCATCATCTGGCGTGCTTCCCACACCGTGCGCGTCAGCGGCTTCTGACAGTAAACGTGCTTGCCGCGCTCCATGGCCGCAATGGCTGCCGTGGCGTGCATATGGTCCGGCACGGTAACGATAACGGCGTCGATATTCTTCGCCTGCTCGTCCAGCATCTTCCGGTAGTCCTTGTACTTGGGTGCCTTCTCGTACTCTTTGAACTTACCTGCCGCCCGCTTGTCATCGACGTCGCAAAGGGCGACGATGTTTTCCGAAGCACAGCCAGAGATGTCGCTGGCAGCCTTACCGCCGGCGCCAATGGAGGCGATATTCAGTTTTTCATTAGGGCTCTTATAGCCCAGCATCTTGAGCGAAGGCGCACTCCCGAATCCGGCGGCGGGAACGGCTCCAGCGAGTAGCGAGCCATAGAAAAAGTAACGTCGATTGATCTGCGAAGACACGGGCAGACACCTCCTCTGTCATGCTACACCCTCTTGGGGCACGGTTGGCGCCGAGGCCATTGTTGAGGGCAGAGGAGGTGTCGTTCGGCGCCGGATCCTGGGGGCGGGGAAATCCGCGAAAAAGAGGCGATTTCCGCAGTTCGTGGTCCGTAAAATATTGATTGTGTGTGGTTTATAAAAACACAGGGCCACCCCGTGGATGGCCCCGTTTTCCGATAGTGTTTATGGCAAAGTCGACGAACTTGTTGATTCTTTTAACGAGCTGAATCTCAGGGTTAGTTCGATCGATTTAGCAGTTGGCCTGATTGATCTCAAT